>NZ_JAMYSC010000029.1:0-91038 GCF_040321755.1 Mesorhizobium sp. M0276
GGGGGGGGGGGGGGGGGGGGGGGGGGGGGGGCGCGCGCGGGCGCGCGGGCGCCCCGCCGCCCCCCCCCCCCCCACCCCAGCCATCCGGCCAATTTCGGCCGGCTCTGCTCCAAGGGTTCGGCACTGGCCGAGACCGTCGACCTTGACGGCAGGCTGCTTCATCCGGAGATCCACGGCTGCCGCGCCGGCTGGGACGAGGCGCTCGACCTGGTCGCCTCGACCTTCTCGCAAACCATCGCCGAGCACGGCCCGGATTCGGTTGCCTTCTATGTCTCCGGCCAGTTGCTGACCGAAGACTATTACGTCGCCAACAAGCTGATGAAAGGTTTTGTCGGCTCGGCCAACATCGACACCAATTCGCGTCTTTGCATGGCCTCCTCGGTCGCCGGCCATCGCCGTGCCTTCGGCGCCGATACGGTGCCGGGAACCTACGAGGATCTGGAGCTTGCCGACCTCATCGTGCTGGTCGGCTCCAACCTCGCCTGGTGCCATCCCGTGCTCTACCAGCGCATCGCGGCGGCCCGGGAAAAGCGGCCGGAGATGAAGATCGTGCTGGTCGATCCGCGTCGCACGATGACCGCAGACATCGCCGACATGCACCTGGCGATCGCGCCGGATGGCGACGTCGCCCTGTTCACCGGCTTGCTGGCCTATCTCGGCCAGCACAATGTGCTCGACCGCCCCTATATCACGGCGCATACGACCGGTTTCGGGCAGGCTCTTTTCGCCGCCTCCGCGCTCGACCTTGCCGAGGTCGCCGCCTCCACGGGCCTGAGCGAGGACGAGCTTGGCCGCTTCTACAGCCTGTTCGCAGCGACCGCGAAAACGGTGACCGTCTACAGCCAGGGTGTGAACCAGTCATCGTCGGGCACCGACAAGGTCAACGCCATCATAAACTGCCATCTCGCCACCGGCCGCATCGGCAAGCCGGGGGCAGGGCCATTTTCGGTGACCGGCCAGCCCAACGCCATGGGCGGCCGCGAGGTCGGCGGCATGGCCAACATGCTGGCCGCTCATATGGAAGTCGAAAACCCGGAACATCGCGACCGCGTGCAGCGATTCTGGAATGCACCGACCATTGCCCGAAAGCCGGGCCTGAAGGCGGTCGAGATGTTCCAGGCGCTGGCCGATGGGCGGATCAAGGCGCTGTGGATCATGGCCACCAACCCGGTCGATTCGATGCCGGACGCCGATGCCGTCGAAGCGGCAATCAAGGGCTGCCCGTTCGTCGTGGTGTCGGACGTGTTGGCCCAGACCGACACCGTGCGCCACGCCCATGTGCGGCTGCCCGCCGCCGCCTGGGGCGAAAAAGACGGCACCGTCACCAATTCCGAGCGCCGAATCTCACGCCAGCGCGCCTTTTTGGACCTACCCGGGGAAGTGCTGCCGGACTGGCGGATTGTTGCCGAGGTCGGCAAGCGGATGGGTTTTGGCGAGGCGTTTTCCCATGCCACGCCGGCGGAGGCGTTTGCCGAGCATGCCGCGCTGTCGGGGTTCGAGAACGATGGCGCGCGGGATTTCGACATTGGGGCTTATGCCGGGGTTGGTGCGGAGGGGTATGAGGCGCTTGAGCCGTTCCAATGGCCGGCGCCGAGCCAAGGCACCCCCCTCTGGCCTGCCGGCCATCTCCCCCTCAAGGGGGGAGATCAGCTGTCACTACAGCCTTCGGCAATTGCCAACGTCGCAAACCAAGAGCAGTCGGCGAAGCTGCCAATCTCCCCCCTGGAGGGGGAGATGGCCGGCAGGCCAGAGGGGGGCGCTCAGGCTGGACTCAAACCAGAAGGCGAAAATACCCGCTTCTTCGCCAACGGCAATTTCTACACACCCGACCGCAAGGCGCGCTTCATTGCCATCCGCCCCACTACAGAAATCCGCACCAGCCCGGACTATCCGCTGATCCTCAACACCGGCCGTATCCGCGACCATTGGCACACCATGACGCGGACGGGGAAAAGCCCGCGGCTTTCCCAGCACATCGCCGAGCCCTTCGTCGAAATCCACCCGGCGGATGCCGCGCTTTACGGCATCGGCGACGCCGACATCGCGCGCGTTTCCAGCCCGCGCGGCGACGTGCTGGTGCGCGCGCTTGTGACCGCACGCCAGCGCCAGGGCAGCCTGTTTGCACCGATGCACTGGACCGATCAGTTTGCGGCAAAGGGCAGGCTCGATGCACTGACCGCGCCGGTGACCGACCCGATTTCCGGCCAGCCGGCGCTGAAACACGTCGCGGCCCGCATCGAGAAATTCGCCGCGAAAGCCTTCGGCTTCGCGGTGACGCGGCGGAGGCCGGAGCCCGACAAGGCGGGCTACTGGGCCGTGGCCAAATGCAAAGCCGGCTGGCGGGTCGAGCTTGCCTTTGGCGATGACGACATCGACTGGGCCGGCTTCGCCGGCTCCTTGTTCGGCACGTCACCGGGTGCCGATATCCTTGCCTATCATGACCGCGACGCCGGCCAGCATCGCATCGCTGCCTTCGACGGCGATCAATTGTCCGGGGCCTTGTTCGTCGCGCCCGGACCGGTCGCCGTGTCGCGCGGCTGGGCGGCGGAACAGTTGAGTGCCGATCATGTCGACCGGCGCGGCAGGCTGTCGATCGTGGCCGGACGGCCCGGCGGGATCGACGCCGACCGCGGCGCCATCGTCTGCTCCTGTTTCGGCGTCGGCGCCAACCAGATCGCGGAAGCGGTGCGCCAGGGCTGCGGCAGCGTCGCGGCAATCGGAGCGGCGCTGCATGCCGGAACGAATTGCGGCTCCTGCCGCGCCGAAATCAGGGTTATCGTCGACGCACAAACTCTTCAGGCAGCCGAGTGATTGTCCTGACCAAAAGGACCTGCGCGGCGGCGCCAGCTGGGCTAAGATGGCACAAGCGTGCAGCACCGAGCGCGAATCGTCTTAAGTCAGGGTCACCCAATGGCTAATACCCCGCGCCGGCCGACAAATCCGATGATGGCCGCCGAGGCCGCCTTCAAGCCGGTGAAGAAGCCGGCTGCTCCGGTTCGTGAGCCCTCGGCCGCTCCAGGTGTCAGGGAGCTTGTTTCGATCCGGATCGACCGAGCCGTTCTGGATCATTTCCAGGAGGATGGACCCGGCTGGCAGGATCGCATCAACGATGCCTTGCGGCGGGCGATAGAAGGCAAGTCGACTGCCGGCGGTTCGGGAGACGAGTAGAGCCCATTGCTTCGTCATCCACGGGCGGCGCAAGGAGCGTAGCAATGCGGCGCAGACCCGAGGATACATGCCGCGACTCCAGAGCGCTGCAACGGTGCAGAATTCTGCTCCGCTGCATTCCACGGCAAAGGTCGCGGCATCCTTGGCGATTTTCTGCGCGGCATGGCGGAACAGGACAACCGTCCTGTATTCGACAAACCGGGCGCGGACGCCGGCGCTTATCGGTCGGCGGCCTGACGCGGCCGGCCGGCATGCGTTGATTTAAGACCGGATCCCCGGAGGAATATCATCGGCGGACGCTTTGGTTTGGCGGTCGAAAACGACTGCCAAACCCTTCTTGACGGCATGCGAGGCGACCATGTCGTCAAGTTCGCGATCGGGAATGGCGGGTTTGAGGACCTGCCGGATGGCCCGATAGGCGTGTTCGGTCGACACATAGTCGTAGCGCTTTTTGCGCGCTTCCACATACTGCTCGATGAGAATGCCCAATCGGCGGGCGGCGACAGAGTCTGGTTGCTGCTGCAAAGGAGCCTCCTCAAGCGTCAATGGTTTGCAGACGCCAAGGGATGTAAAAACCCACGCCGCGAAAGTTAAGACCTGCGTCCGGTTCGAGGCCAAATAAAATGTGCCGTCGACATTGACGACAAGGGTGCTCATGCGGCGAATGATGCCATCAGCAGCGCAGCTGAATACTTTGCATATGCTTGTATATGCAACATGATATGATAGCGTCGAAACCGAAGCCGGCACTGCCAAGGAGGATCACATGCGCAATGCTTCTCTCTTCGATCTCTCCGGCAGGAAGGCGCTTGTCACCGGCGCAAGCCGCGGCATCGGGCGCAGCATCGCCGAGGCGCTGAGCGCGGCCGGCGCCGACGTCGCGGTCACGGCGCGCGGCCTGGCTTCGCTTGAGGAAACGACGACAGCCATCCGCGCGGCCGGCGGGGTGGCGCACGCCATCGCGCTTGACGTCACCGATGTCGAGCGGTGCCGGGCAGCAACCGCCGAGGCCGCCGGCCTGCTTGGCGGTCTCGATATTCTCGTCAACAATGCCGGGATGGAGGAGGTGCGGCCCTCGCTCGATGTCGATGAGGCGCTGTGGGACAGGATCGTCGATACAAATCTGAAGGGAGCGTTCTTCTGTGCCCAGGCCGCCGCACGGCAGATGCGGGACGCCGGCCGTTCCGGCGCCATCATCAATTTGTGTTCGCTGACATCGGAAGTCGGAATCCCCACGGCGGTGCCGTACGGCTCGTCAAAGTCGGGCCTGCTCGGCATGACACGGGCGCTTGCGGCGGAGTGGGCGGAGCTTGGCATCCGGGTCAACGCCATTGCGCCGGGCTATTTCAGGACGGCGATGACCGACGTGTTTTACAGCAGCGAAGCATGGCAGCAGTCGATGCTGGCCAAGATTCCGCAGCGCCGCTTCGGCGATCTCCACGACCTGCACGGCATCGCGGTGTTCCTTGCTTCGGATGCCGCGGCCTACATCACCGGCCAGTCCATCCCGGTCGATGGCGGCTTTCTCGCCTCGATCTGATGGAGCAGTTTGCCTCGGCAGTTTCGACCGGAAGGACGGTGGAAAAATTGCTGGCGACCGTCATACGTACATGTATATACTTTATGTCCGGGCGAAGCCTCGCGATGGCTTTGATCCTCGTCCCGGGTCGACCCGTCGGCCCGCGGAAAGATGGCCGACCAGCCGTCATTGCGTTCGAAGAGTCCCAGGAGAACCAGCTGCCATGTCCGACATCAGCTTCCACGATTTGTCATCCATCGATGCCGACCAGCGCGCCAGTCTGCTGAAGCGCGCCGAGGCCGATCTGACGGTCTTCGTCGAGAAGGTCCGGCCGATCATCCAGGCCGTCAAGGACGAAGGCGACGCGGCCTTGATCCGGTTTGCCAGGGAACTCGACAAGGCCAATGTCGCTGAAGGCGAACTGCAGGTGTCGGAGAAGGAGTTCGACACGGCGTTCGACAAGGTCGAAAAGGATGTCGTGGAGAGCATCCAATTCGGCATCGACAACATCCGGCATTTCCACGAGGAGCAGAAGCCGGAAACGATGTGGCTCAAGGAAGTCCGGCCGGGCGCCTATGCCGGCGACAGATACACGCCGATCGCTTCCGTTGCGCTTTACGTGCCGCGCGGCAAGGGCGCCTTCCCGTCGGTGACGATGATGACGTCGGTACCAGCGGTGATTGCCGGGGTGCCGCAGATCGCCATCGTGACGCCGCCGACATCGGATGGTTCGGTGGACGCAGCAACACTGGTCGCCGCGCGCCTTGCCGGCGTCGGGACCGTCTACAAATGCGGCGGCGCGCAAGCCGTCGCCGCCGTCGCCTACGGCACCGAGACGGTCAAGCCCGCACTCAAGATCGTCGGTCCCGGCAGCCCGTGGGTGGTGGCGGCCAAGAGCGTGTTGTCCTCCGTCATCAATACGGGTCTTCCAGCCGGCCCGTCGGAAGCGATCATCTTTGCCGATGACAGCGTCGACGGCGGCCTTGCCGCGCTTGATCTTCTCATCGAAGCCGAGCACGGGCCGGATTCCTCGGCCTATCTGGTGACGCACAGCCGCAAGGTCGCCGAAGCAGCACTCGCTGCACTTCCGGATCACTGGTCGCGGATGACTGAACAGCGTGTTGAGTTCTCGCGCGCCGTGCTGACGGGAAAGCGCGGCGGCATCGTGCTGACCGCGTCGCTGGAAGACAGCTACCGTTTCATCAACGACTATGCGCCCGAACATCTCGAGATCCTGTCGAAGGAGCCGTTCGCGCATCTCGGACGCATCACCGAGGCAGCCGAAATCCTCATGGGACCGCACACGCCGGTTACCCTTGCCAATTTCGTCCTCGGACCCAATGCCGTACTGCCGACCAGCCGCTGGGCGCGAACCTATGGGCCGCTTTCGGTGACGGATTTCGTCAAGCGCTCATCGGTCGGCTATGTGACCTCGGCGGCCTATCCGGAACTCGCTCTGCATGCGCGCAGGCTCGCCCGCTACGAGGGGTTCAGTTCGCACGAGAACGCGGTGTCGGAGATCCGCGACCGCTATCTCGCCGGCTGAGCGGACACGTCGCGATGAAGGCCGCCCGACTTTATGGACCCGGCGACCTGCGCGTCGAGGATATCGCCACGCCAGGCCCGCCGGGTGCGGGCTGGGTGAAGCTGAGGGTCGATGCCGCCGGCATTTGCGGTTCGGACCTGCACAATTTCCGCACCGGCCAATGGATAAGCCGGTCGCCTTCGACGGCGGGCCATGAGGTGACCGGCACGGTGATCGCCATTGGCGAGGGCGTGGACAGGTTCGTCATCGGCGACAGGGTAATTGCCGATTCCCGCTTCTGGTGCGGGGAGTGTGCGCAATGCCGTGCCGGCAGGCGCCATCTCTGCGTGTCGCTGGGCTTCGTGGGTGAGATCTGCGACGGCGGATTTGCAGAACAGGCGGTGCTGCCGGCGCGGCTGCTGCATGCCATCGATGCCGCGCTCGACGAGCGGGTCGCTGCGATGGCCGAGCCGCTGGCGGTGGCGCTGCACGCGGTGCGGCGGCTGCCGAAAACGGCAGGTTCCGTGCTGGTCGTCGGCTGTGGACCCATCGGCGGTCTTGCCGCGTTACTGCTGTCACGCACCTTCGCTGGTACCGTGCTGGTTGCCGACCGCAACCTAGGCCGTTGCGCCCGGGTAGCGCAGGTGACCGGGGCAACGATCGTCGACCTGAACCGGGATGCCATTGCCAGCGCTACCGCCAATGCCCCGTTGCTCGCGGCCATCGAAGCGACAGGAAGCATCGCGGCACTGAACCAATTGCTCGGCGTTCTCGATCCCGGCGGCACGATTGCTATGGTCGGCATCTTCCATGGCCGCCTCGACATCGATCCCAATAGTCTGGTCGAACGCGAAATCGGGTTGCTGGGATGCCACGCCTTTGCCGACGAGCTGCCCGAGGCCGTCCGGATGCTGGGTGAACTCAGCGAACCGCTGCTGGCCCTGATCGATCAAGAGATCGGCCTGGATGAGCTTCCCGCCGCCTATGAGCGGCTGTTGGCGGGGCGCAGCGACGGCTTGAAAACAATCATCCGCATGCGGCAACCTGTCGAGCCGTCGTGATTTCCGATCAATCGCCGGAAAGGACTTTTGAAATGATCACCTTGCCCGATACGGCCAGCCCTCTCTACGAGAAGGTGAAGGACTATATTCTGACGAATATCGGAACCGGCAAGTGGAGCAAGGATCGCAAGCTGCCGTCCGAGAATGAGTTGGTGGCGTCGCTCGGCGTATCGCGGATGACGGTGCACCGCGCCTTGCGGGAACTGACCGCGGCGGGATTTCTGACCCGGCTGCAAGGTGTGGGAACTTTCATTGCGCCACCGCGGCCGCAATCCACGCTGATCGAGATCAACAATATCGCTGCGGAAATCGTCGAGCGCGGCAACAGGCATCGCTCCGAAGTCCTCGTGCTCGAAACGATCATGCCGACAAAGGAGTTGGCGCTGTCGTTCGAATTTCCAAAACGTGTCTCGATCTATCATTCCGTCGTCGTCAATTTCGAGAACGATCTGCCGGTGCAGTTGGAAGAGCGCTTCGTCAATCCGGCTCTGATACCCGACTACGACAAGCAGGATTTTTCGAAGACGGCGACCTATGACTACCTGATGCAGAAAACCCCGGTGAGCGAGGTCGAGCATATCATCTCGGCGATCCCGGCTGATGCCGAGACGGCGCGGCATCTGGGTATCGATGTCGGCGCCTGCTGCCTTTTCCTGAACCGCCGGACATGGACGGGCGCGGTGGTGGCGACGATCAGCAGGCTGACATATGCCGGCAGCCGCTACTCGCTCGGCAGCCGTTATTCCCCTTCCAAAAATAGCTGACCGTAACGCTGCGACGCAAGACGGAGAGGTTTCGTTGCCAATGTATTTTGCATGTATTGAGGGCAGGCAGAGGCGCACGATCAAAGTCGAAATTGAGTCCTTTCCAACTTGTATATGCATGTATGTATTTTAGCCTTGACATCCGCTCCTGCTGACGCTGAAATATCCTCGCACTTCACCATGAGGTGGCAGGTAAGACGCCGAGGCACAGTGCCGCAAGAGCAGAAACCCGCAGTCTCAACAGACCGGACGCCTGGGTAAGAAAAGCGGTCTGATCATCAAGGGGAACAAAGATGATGCGTAACCTAACAGGACAATTTCGCGCGCTCGTGATGGCCGTCGCCATCGGGCTCGCCGCCGCCCCGGCAGCCTACGCGGCCGATGCGGCCATTCCCACCACGCCGGAGGCGGGAGCGTTCAAGATCGGCATCGAGCCCTGGCTTGGCTATGGCCAGTGGCATGTCGCGGAGGCCAAGGCGCTGTTCAAGGCAAACGGTTTGACCGACGTACAGATCGTCAATTTCGCCGAGGACAAGGACATCAACGCGGCGCTCGCAAGCGGCCAGCTCGACGCCGCCAATATCGCCACGCACACGGCGATGGGCATGGTTGCGGCCGGCCTGCCGGTGAAGATCGTGCTGCTGCTCGATGTCAGCATGACCGCCGACGCCATGATCGCCGGCAAGGACATCACCTCGATCAAGGACCTCAAGGGCAAGGAAGTCGCCTTCGAGGAAGGCACGACGAGCGACATCCTGCTCAAATATGCGCTCGCCAAGAACGGCATGTCGATCGACGACGTGAAGCCCGTGCCGATGCCGGCATCCGACGCAGGCGGTGCCCTGATCGCGGGCCAGGTGCCGGTCGCGGTGACCTACGAGCCGTACCTCACTGTCGCCATGGCGCAGAACAAGGACGTCAAGCTGCTGTTCACCGCCGGCGAGGATCCCGGCCTGATCAGCGACGTGCTGGTGGTGCGCGACGAGGTGATCAAGTCGCGGCCCGGCCAGGTGCTGGCCATGATCAAGAGCTGGGACGCGGCGCTCAAGGACTACAAAGCCGATACATCAGGCGGCCGCGCCATCATTGCCAAGGCCGTCGGTTCGGACGTCAAGGACCTCAACACCGCCTTTGACGGCGTGCGGTACTACTCGCTCGCCGAAAACAAGACGGCGCTCACCGGCGACTTCAGCACGAAGACCTTCGCCGATGTCGAAGCCGCTGCCAAGAACGCCAAGCTGCTGCAGGCCGATGTAACGCCGGAAAAGATGATCGACCCGTCTTTCGTCAAGGCGGCGGAATGACCAAGGCCGGATCGCTGTGGTGACGCAAATGTCGGCGAAGCGACCGGCGGAAACAGGCCCGGCGCATTCCGCGCCAGGCCCTATTACGAAACCGGCGAGGCGCCGCCGATACTCAGGGATCGGCGCGCCCATCGCCAGGTCGCGTTTCCTGACGATCGCCGTGGCTGTCTTTGTCGGGCTTGGCCTTGCCTGGTGGGCGGCGACCGGACTGGGATTGGTGAAGCCGATCTTTCTGCCGTCGCCGGGCAGCGTCGCGACGCAGATCGCGAAGCTCGCCGCTGACGGCACGTTGTGGCTGGACCTCAAAGCCTCGATGTACCGCATTTCCATCGGCTTCCTCATCGCCTCGGCACTGTCGATACCGATCGGCGTTCTGATCGGCAGCTTCCGCTCCTGGGAAGCGGCCATCGAACCCCTGGTGGATTTCATCCGCTACATGCCGGTCGTCGCCTTCGTGCCGCTCTCCATCCTGTGGGCGGGTACCGGCGATACGCAGAAATTCCTGATCATCTTCATCGGCACCTTCTTCCAGCAGGTGCTGATGATCATGGACAACGTCAAACGGGTTCCCGCCGATTTCATCGGCCTTGGGCGCACGCTCGGCCTGCCGGATCGCAAGATCCTGACGCGCATTGTCGTCCCCAGCGCTCTGCCGGGTATCTGGGATACGCTGCGCATCAGCCTGGGCTGGGCGTGGACCTGGCTGGTGCTGGCCGAACTGGTCGCGGCGACATCCGGGCTTGGCTATCGCATCACCGTGTCGCAGCGCTATTTCCAGACCAACACCATCATCGGCTATATCCTGCTCTTGGGCCTGCTCGGCCTGATCACCGACCAGGTCATGAAGGCGTTGGAAAAGGTGCTGTTCAAGCAGGAGGGCCGCTCGCAATGAGGTGCCGCCGATGAGCCCCCCCAAATTGCGGATCGCCGGTCTCAACAAGAGCTTCGGCACGGGCGAGCGGCGCAAGGAAGTGCTGCGCGACATCAACCTCGATCTTGCCGACAACGAGTTCGTCTCCCTGGTCGGCATATCGGGCTGCGGCAAGAGCACGCTACTGTCGATCGTCGCCGGATTGCAGGATTTCGACGCCGGCGATCTCAGCATCGATGGCGCGCCGATCGTGCAGCCGGGGCTCGACCGGGGCGTCGTCTTCCAGTCCTACACGCTGCTTCCCTGGCTGACCGCGCGGCAGAACATCGAGTTTGCCCTCAAGGCCGCCGGCTACGACCGTTCGACCTGCCGCAGCATCGCGCTAGAGCATCTCGAGCTCGTCAAGCTGTCGGACAGCGCTGATCGCTATCCGGCCGAACTCTCGGGCGGCATGAAGCAGCGCGTTGCCATCGCCCGTGCGCTTTCCTATCGGCCCAAGATGCTGTTGATGGACGAGCCCTTCGGCGCGCTCGATGCCTTGACCCGGCATCAGATGCAGGAGCTGCTGACGCAGATCTGGGAGGAACACAGGTTGACCGTCCTGTTTGTCACCCATGACGTGGAGGAGGCCGTTTATCTGTCTGACCGGATCGTCGTCATGGGGATCGGTCCGGGGCGCATCACGCAGACGTTCAACGTCGATATCGAGCGTCCGCGCCGCGAGGAGGTGATGGAAAGCCCGGCATTCATGGATTTGCAGCGCGGCGTCCACAAGGCGATCCGCGAGGCGTCGAGACGTCCCGAAATGGCGTAGCATCCGGGCGGTCAAACAATTCGTTGGCCCCACATATCAGTCAGGAATCAGGGGCCGTGGGGACCGCATAGGCCGAGCGTCCACGCGACGGTTCCGCAAAAGTCGCCGACATACCCATGGTAGCTGCCGTAACCATTGTAGTAGCTGTCCATCCGGGCATTGTCACCGGCCGAGTTGTCGCCCGTCCAACCGCCGCCAACCCACACGTCAGTCCGTAGATATTCCCGGTGAACCACGTGCCGATGCTCGCCGCCGCGATGTGCCGCGGCATGGCGGACAGAATGGTGCCTGACGACCGCGGCATCGGCGACAGTGCTAAAAGAGATCGCGCTCGCGGCCGCCAAGACAATGGCACCGGTGAGCATCATCTGCCGTTTCATGAGGATGCCTCCTGTTCATGCGAGACATGCACGGGACGAAAACGGATTCTGCACCCACACGTTCCTTCACAAAATCGGGACAAGCGATCTTTGGACAACGGCCGTATTGCGCAATCGCCGCTTGCCTCACTCAGGCGATCTCGCACATAGGCCTTGTCAGAAAACGCACGGGCAGCAGGCGATCTGTCGGGTCGAACCCTGCCGGCCGCACTCAGGTCGCTTTGCCGAGCGCCGCGTCCATTGCCATTTCTTCCCCAGAAATGTCATCGAACGAAGCGTAATTCATGTTGTAAAGGCGGGCGTAAAGGCCTTTCCCCTGCATCAGCTGTTCGTGGTTGCCGCTTTCGACGATCTCGCCGTTCTGCAGCACGATGATGCGGTCGGCGCCGCGGATGGTGGCCAGACGGTGGGCGATAACCAGCCCTGTGCGGCCTTCCAGCAGTTTGACCAGCGCCTTCTGGATCAGCATCTCGGTGTAGGAATCGATGCTGGCCGTGGCTTCGTCGAGCACCAGGATCTTCGCATCCGCCACCAGGGCGCGCGCAAAACTGATCAGCTGGCGCTGGCCAAGCGAGAGATTGCCGCCGCGCTGCTCGAGCTCGGTGTCGTAGCCATCGGACAGGTTCTCGATGAAATCGTGCGCGCCGACGGCCTTCGCGGCACGCACCACTTCTTCGCGGCTGGCACCCGTCTTGTGATAGCGGATGTTTTCCAGCACCGAACCTGAGAACAGGAACGGCTCCTGCAGCACCATCGCCACCTGATCGCCGAGCGAATGCTGCGTCAGGTCACGCACATCGTGGCCGCCGACCAGGACCTGACCCGACCAGACATCGTAGAAACGGTGCACCAGCGCCATCGAGCTTGACTTGCCCGACCCGGTCGGACCGACAAGGGCCACGGTCTCGCCCGGATTGACGCGAAAGGAGATGTTCTTCAGCACCGGCTGGTTCGGCCGGTATCCGAAGGTGACGTTCCTGAACTCGACCGAGCCGTCCATGTCGCGCGTCAGGGCGACGGCGCCTTGCCTGTCACTGACGTCGACGGGAACATCGAGCACCTCGGAGATGCGCTGGCCCGAAGCCATGGCGCGCTGCATGACGCTGTACTGCATGGTCAGCGAGCGGATCGGGTCGAAGAAGCGCTGGATGTAGAACAGGAACGCTACCATGACGCCGATATCGAGGCTGTGCGAGAGCACCATCGAACCACCGACGACGATGACCGTCGCCATGGCGATGCCGGTCAGCGTGTCGACGATCGGCACCATCACCTGCGCATATTTCGCCGAGCGCAGATGGGCATTGAGATTGGCCAGCACCTTCTCGTCGTAGAGGTCGAAATTGACGTGCTGGCGCTCGAGGCTCTGCACCGTTCGTACGCCATGAATGCCTTCGGCCAGCGCGCCATTGGCGATCGAGTTGGTTTCGTGCGCAGCCATGAAGGCGACCTTGGCACGCGGCAGCCAAAACAGGCGCACGACGAACAGCACCGGCATGGTCGACAGCGTCAGCAGGCCGAGCCGGAAATCGAGCCACAAAAGCACGCTGACAATGCCGAACAAGAGCACGATGTCACCGACCGACATCACAGACGTCTCGAGGAATTCCTGCATCGAATTGACGTCGCCCTGCAGGCGCGACATCAGCCGGCCGACTTCGGTCTTGTCCATGAAGCTCAGCGAGACACGCTGCAGATGGCTGAACATGGCACGGCGCAGGTCGGACAGCACGTTCTCGGCGACCTTGCCGACGACGCTTTCCTGAACATAGCTGGCTGCATAGTTGATGAGGATGACCAACGTGAACGCGCCGGTCGCGGCGATCATCACCGACTGGTCGAGCCGGCCCGCCGTCATGCCATGGTCGATGGCGTAGCGGATGACCAGCGGGATCGCCAATTGCGTCAGGGTGAACACCAGCACCGCGGCGACCGAGATGAAAATGCGGCTCTGGTAGGGTCTCACGAAGCTCCAGATGCGCCTGATGATGCGCGGATCGTAGGCCTTGCCGAAAACCTCTTCCTCGTCGCGATGCGAGCCGACGACGGCCTTGGTCGGCCGCCCGCTTTTGTCTTCCTTGTCATCGTCGTCCTGCGTCGACATCACGCAGCTCCCATAACCGCAGGACGGTCATCGTCGGGCCGCAGCTGCAGATCGTAGAGCGCGCGATAGCGTCCACCGAGCGCCAGCAATTGCTCATGCGTGCCGCGTTCGACGATCCGGCCGCCCTCGACGAACAGGATCTGGTCGGCATGCATCAGCGAACTCAGCCGATGCGAGATGATCAGCGTGACGCGATCCTTGGCGAAGCGCTTCATCGCCGCCCGGATCCGCTGCTCGGTGCCGGCGTCTATTGCCGCGGTCGAATCGTCGAAGACCAGCACCGATGGCCGCAGCATCAGGCTGCGGGCGATGGTCAGGCGCTGCCGCTGGCCACCGGAAAGCGACGCACCGCGTTCGCCGACCACCGTGGTGTAGCCCGCCGGGAGACCGATGATGTAGTTATGCAGCTGGGCGTACTCGGCCGCCTGGCCGATGCGGGTCTCGCGCGCCCAGGGATTGCCGTAGGCGATGTTGTTCTCGATCGAGGTGGTGAACAGGAACGCGTCCTGCTGCACGACACCGACGGCCTTGCGCAACGATTGCAGCGTCACCTCGCGGATGTCCTGGCCATCAATGGTGATCGCACCTGAAGTGACGTCGTAGAAACGCGGGATCAGGTGTGCGATGGTCGACTTGCCGCTGCCAGGCGGGCCGACAATGCCGATGGTCTCGCCGGACCGGGCCTCGAATGAGATGCCCGACAGCGTTGGCCGGCCGCTCGCGCCCTCATAGCGGAAGCCGACATTGTCGAAGCGCAAAACGCCGTCGGTGACGACGAGGTCCTTGGCGCCAGGCGCGTCCTCGATGTCGAGCTCAGCGTCGAGCAGTTCGAACAGGCGGGTGCCGCAGGTCGAGGCGCGCGCGAACGAGTTGACCATCAGGCCGAGCTGGCGAACGGGCATCTGCAGGATGGTCATGAAGGTGAGGAACTGGGCCAGCGTGCCGACGCTGATTTGGCCCGCAATCACCTTCTGGCCACCGAACCAGAGTACCAGGCCCATGGCGGCCAGGAAGGAGAAGTTCATGGCGCTGGTGTTAGCGACGCGGATGTCGACGCGCTGATTGGCAAGCTCCAGCGCCGACAGCTTGGCGCGGTCGAATTTTTCGAGCTCATGCCGCTGCGCCGCGAAGGCCCGCACGACACGGATGCCGCCGAGATTCTCGTCCATCACGCGGCTCAACACCGAGAGGCGCTCCTGCAACGTTAGCCAGGTGCTGCGCAATGCGAGCTGGGTGACTGAGGATCGCCAGGCAACGAACGGCACGAAGCTCAAGCTGAGCAGCCCGAGTACAAGGTCGGTGCTGATCAGCAGATAGGCGCCGACGCCGATCAACACGCCGAGCAGCACGACGCGCAGGATGCCGGTGGAGAAGAACATGCGCACGCCGTCGAGATCGAGCAGGCCGAGCGTGATCAGATCGCCGGTGTGGACCCTGTCGTGGAAGGAGAAGCTCAATCGCTGGATCTTCTCATAGAATGCCAGGCGCAGCTCATAGCCGGTGCGGTGGCCGACGGCCTCGCCATAGTAGTTCTGCGCCATGGTGAAGAGACCGCGCAGGATGCTGACGACGAGCAGTGTCAGCGCCGTGTTCCACAGCGCTTGCTCTGCCGCGGCACCGGCACCCGTGGTCATGACGCCCTGCGCCTGGTCGATGGCGCGTCCCAGCAGGCGCGGAATGAACAGCTGAAGCGTCGCGGCAATGAAGGTCGAGACGATGGTGATGGAGACCTGCCAGGGATGGCGCAGCGTCATGCGCACGATACGGAGCAAGGTGCTGAGGCCCTTGCCCCAGGAGGCTTCCGCCACATGGGCAAACGATTTGCCGCGCTCCGGCGCGCCGCCGATTGCTTGCGTGTTCAAAGGAAAATATCCAAACCAATCCGGACGTTAGCCCGGACTAATAAAGCAGACTCAATTCAGATGGCGCGATGGTACGCGGGTCCGGTTGCATCGTTCAAGAGCCAATGCCGTCAGCGCACTGTGCCTGAAGCAACATGCTGCGAGTGTGATCCGGTGCATTGCCGGGACCGGCTCGTAGCGGCCATCGGCCACGAGGCCGGCAGCCGCAGTTAGGCAAGAGATGGCCGGACGAGATGCAACCAACCGTCCGGCCGGAGTTCCAGTTGCTAGGCAGGTATCAGGACGGCGAGACGATGCACACCGACCTCCTTGCTTGTATTCGTCGCCTCGTCGGTCTTGCCCTTGGAGCAGGTGTACATGTCACCTGTCTTGAGCTTGAATTCCTTGTCTGCCTTCTTGATGGTGAACGCGCCGGAAGTGATCGTGCAGACCATGTCGTTGTCCATCACGGTTTGAGGCGCATGTGCTCCGGGCTGAAAGACTATGTCGACAATGGCGATGCTCTTGTAGGCGGGAATGTCGGAGTTGCCGGTGCCGACCTCAACCAGTCTGACACCGGGCGCAATCTCCTTGCCTTCTTTCGGACCGTATTTCTTGACCTTCGCGGACGCCACCAAGGTGAACAGAGGCGTTATCGCGGCAGCCGTCACACCGAGAGCAATTGCAGACCTGCGATTCATGGTTTTCATTGCGTCCTCCCACATGTTAGTCACGAACGATTGTGCATGACTAGGATATATTAGCACAAACGAATGTACTTGTATGCGAGGAAGTGCCCAAGCCAAGCACGGCGGTAGAAACTCCGCGCTTCCGGTTACGGCAAGCCAGCGCGCCACGGCAATTTTACATTGCCCCGCCGCAGCCGTCGGAGAGGTCCCATACATCGACGATCTGCTTGCCGTTAAAACCGTGCTCGTGGATCAGGTATTTCGCCAGGCCGCCATACACTTTCCAGCGCCAGCATTGGCAGCAGCACGGACCCTTCTCCTCGGAATTTGCCATCGCATAGTCGTAGGTCTGCTGTTCGGTGCTGGTGAGTTTCACATCGTAGTAAGGCATCATCTTCTGCGCGACGCCCGCCGGGATATCGTACGGATCGCTCGGGATCATCGCTATGTCTCGGTATCTGGCCAAGCCGTTCACCTGCTCGACATAGCGCTTCATTTCCATCGGGCTGCAGCACGAGCCCTTGATCCGCGAGGTGCTCGGCATGGTGGCGATCGATTCCGTGAATTTGGCCGAGCACGTGCTGTTGCCGTTTTCGCTGAGGTCTTTGAAGCGGCTCGCCAGGCCTGGATCCTCCGCGGCGATTGCCAAATCCGTATCCCTGAGGAAGCCCATAATCGCGGCGGCCCCAAAAATGCCGCGCAGAACCGTTCGTCGACTGGGGTGCGATATCTGGCTCAGTTGGCGGCCCTGGCCTGCTCGACCAGGCTCTTCATCGTCGCAAGATCGGTCGCGCCCGGGAAAATCTGGTCGCCGACGATGAAGCCCGCCATGATCGGCGCCACCTGGCGGTTGCGTTGCAATGGCCAGCATGAGGGAACGGGCCATTTTGCCGGAAACTCCGCCGAATTGGGTGCGAAATCCAGGCCATGGAAATTCGCGCGCCAATAGCCCTCCTTGTCGATCACATGCGTGACGATGCCGTGCGCCTGAATGCCGTCGTCCGTTTTGGTAAATTTGTGGCCAAAAGCTTCCGCCAGCGTGCGGGTAGCGTCCTCCGGCTGGTCCTGGGTTGTGGTCAGGAACGCCCAATTGACGGGATCGAGCCCATGCGTTGGTCCGTATTTTCGCATCACGTCCGGCGTGTCTCTCGTCGGATCTGTGGTGATGCTGACAAAGGTGACCTGGTCCTTCATCGGCGTGCCGTTCACCATTTTCTGGATCTCGGCGATCTTCTCGGCATGCAAGGGACAAACGTCCGTGCACGATGTGTAGATGAAGTGAAGGATGACGACCTTGCCACGCAGATCAGCCAGCCGCACCATGTGCCCGTCTGCGGTACGCAGCGTGAAGTCGGGCGCGGGTTTGTCGATCTGCTGGAAATACTTTTCGTCGCCCTGAAGCATGGCGTCGAGTTCTTCGAGCGAGTGCGCTTGCGCGCCGTGGACGAAGCCCACAATCAGCGCAGCAACGGAAATCAGGCACCGCAGGAAATGCATCCATTCTTGGATACGGACTGGCATCAGCTGTTGCCTTTCAGATCGGCGGGCACCGTTGTCGGACCAACGGCGACCTCTTCAGCTTTGGGGGAACCGTCTTCGGCCGGACAGGCGCGACCTGTCATCTTGTGCATGCAGAGGCCGAGCGCGCACATTGCGACGCAGGGCAAAGCGCTGAGAAGCAGCGGCGTGACGCCCGCCGCGGCCAGCCAGCTCCAGTTGGATGCAAGGCCTGCGAGGATCACGGCCGCCGCCAATGCGGGGAAGCCACGCCGGCCGCCGAGATAGTAGCGAATCGAGGCGAGGACATTGCGGCCGAACGAGGCCTCCTTGGCTCGGATCAGTTCTGTGGCGGTCACAGTGAATTCCTTCTCAGTTGGCAGCAAAATGGCTGCGGATGAAGTCGACCATGTCGGGAGCATCCCATTCAGCCGGACCAATCAGACGGGCGATCTCCTTGCCTTGGCGGTCGATCAGCAATGTCATGGGAAGGCCGAGGGCGCCGAGCGCGAACATCGCCTTGGCCGACGTGTCGATGTTGAGGGCGAGATGCTCGATACCGATCTCGGCGAAGAACTTTTTCACCTTGTCCGGACCGCCGCGATCCATCGACAGCGCGACGACCTCGAAGTCCGGCCCGCCGAGTTTGGCCTGCAGCCTGTCGAGCGTCGGCATTTCCTTGCGGCAGGGAGCGCACCACGTCGCCCAGATGTTGAGCAGCACGACCTTGCCGGAAAAATCGGCGAGCGTTTTGGGTTGCCCATCGCCGTCCTGGAACTGAATCTCCGGAAGCGGCTGCGGGCTCGCCTGAACAGCAAAATTCTGCGGCGGCTCGCCGGCCGTCGCAGGTCCAGGCACCGCGAGCAGTGCGCCGAAGAGAACGAGAGCGACCATCTTCATAGCTGCCGTTCCCTCGATTCGAGCCGCAGGAACGTCATGGCGAGCCAGGTTCGGGCAGGGCAATCCGACGTATCGGCAGACATAGCGCTTGCCTCTCAGTCCGTCGCGTAGACGGTGGGCGCCTTGCCGTCCTTGGTGAAGGCGTAGACGATGAAAGGGCCAGCCTTCTCGCCACCCATGCCGGGGGCACCGGTCGGCATGCCGGCCAGCGTGATGCCGGTGATGGCGGGCCGTTCGGTCAACAGTTTCTTGACGATATCGACCGGCACCAGCCCGTCGACGACATAACCGTCGACCATCAGCGTGTGGCAGCCTTCGAGGTCCGCCGGCACGCCGGCGTCACTGCTGATCTGGGACAGATTGTTGACGGGCTTGATGTCGACCTTGAAGCCGTTGTGTTCCAGATAGTTGGCATAGGATTCGCAGCAGCTGCATTGCGGGTTCTTGTACATCACCGCGTTGATCGTCGCCGCGACAGCCGGCAGCGGCATTGCGATCGCGACGGCGAAAGCGGCGAGAGAGTAAGTCAGTTTCATTGCAGTACTCCTTGTTGTCTTATTGTTGTTTTGACGAGAAAATCAGGTCACACGAAACACCGTCATGAGGCCGGCCATCTGGTGGTCGGCGACATGGCAGTGCAGCATCCAGTCGCCGGGATTGTCGGCGACGAACGCGCATTCGATCGTGTCCCTGGGAGCGAGCAGCACCGTGTCCTGCCATTGCCGGTACGGTACCGGCGAACCGTTGCGCGCAAGCACCAGCATGCTGAAGCCGTGGATGTGCATCGGGTGCCACCAGGCAGTTTCGTTGCGCATTGTGAGATGACAGGTTGCGCCGCGGGGCAGGGTGAACTGCGGCGCCATGCCGGCGTGGCCGTCACCGGTCATCGACATGCCGTTGATCGCCCACGCAGCGCCACCCTTCATGCCGGGTGTCGCCATGCCCATCATGCCGCCGACGCCGGCGAGCTTGCCGCCACCCATCATGCCGCCTTGCAGGACGATCTCCTGGCGCTCGGCGCTTGCGAGATCGGGTTGCTGCAACGGGTTGCGCGGCAGGCCAAGCGGCGTACCGAGAGGATGGGTCCGAAGTGGCGATGCGCTGTCATAGGCAAGCGTGGTCAGCGTATAGGCGAGGCCGTCATAGAAATCGTCGATCACTGCGTAACGCTTGCCTGGGTCGCCCTGCATATCGATCACGACGTCGATGCGCATGGCAGGTGCCAGAACAAGGCGGCCGTCCTCCGGTTCATGCGGATCACAGGGCTGGCCGTCGATCGCGACGACGACCGGGCGGTGGCCTTCGAAGCGCAGCGACATGATGCGGGCGAGCGACGCATTGGCCAGCCGCAGCCTGACACGTTCGCCAGCCCTTACGCTCTGGTCGGCCGGCGCCGTGCCGTTGATGGTGACGACGTTGCCGACGCGGCCGGACATCGCCGCGTCCATCGCGCTGCCGAAACCGGGCGCCATCTGCCCGTCGTCGGCAAGCCGCCAGTCCTGCAGCAACCACAAGAGGTCGCGGTCGACGGCGACGGGCTCGGTCTCCTCGACAATGAGGGCGCCGGCGAGCCCGCGACCGAGCTGCACAAGGCTGTTTGCATGCGGATGGTACCAAAAGGTGCCGGCGTCGGGCGGCGTGAATTCATAGACGAAAACTGTCCCCGGCTTGATCGGCTGCTGCGTTAGGCCGGGTACTCCGTCCATGGCGTTTTGCAGGCGGATGCCATGCCAATGGACCGTGGTTTCCTCGTCCAGCCCGTTCTCGACCGTGATGTGAACGGGTCGGCCCTGGCGCAGGCGCAGCATCGGGCCGGGGACCGTCCCGTCATACGCCCAGACAGGAGTAAGCGGATCGCCAGGGCTGGTGAAGCTGGCGTGGCCTGGCGCGATCCTGATGCGGCGCTCATCGACGGCGGATGCTCTTGGCGTTGCGGGGTGCACCAGGGTGGCCGCAGCAACGCCCGCCGCGGCAAAGACGAACCTGCGGCGTGAAATGGAATGACTGGAATCGATACTCACTCTCAAGCCCTTTGCGATCTCAATCGACGGCGAGCCTCTCGACGTCGAATTGCCGTGTGCCTGCCGGCGCGAAGCGCAGCGGCAATCAAACGCCGGAAATCAGCCGTGGGATGGCTGAAACGGCGTCAGACGAGATCGGTGGATTTGGGAGGGAATGGGTCGGGCACGGAACTTCGCCCGTGAAGGAACGGCATCGGTAGCGCCGATGGTTGCTGCACCGGTGGAACCATGGTGATGGCGAGGCTTTGAGGGAGTACGGCGAGCACCGGCGCGATGCAGGTCGGCGGACAATGCATCGGTTTGCCGGTGTCGCCCGCGCCCTTGAGGCAGGCGTTGCAGTCGCCATTCATGGCGGTGTCGGCCATCTTGGCCATGCCGGTGTCGGCAGGCATGGTCATGCCGCTGCCAGTCGTCATCATCATCTTCGCCGACATAACGCTCGCCTGAGCGGCAGACAGGCTGAACCCGGCGGTCAGGAATACCGCGAGGAGCATGACAAGCATATGTTTTGGCGACCGGCGTGCCATCATGCATCTAGGCTGGCCTCAAAAGATGGCATTTGCAAGCTGGATTCCGATGCTGCGACAATCCCGGCATCGCATCGTGCCTGAGGAAGAACCATGCTGTTGAGGGCCTTCGGACTGTCGGTAATCCGCTTACGAAGCCTGGCCGTGTCGCCAGCAGGCGATGAAATGGCCGGCCGCTGTCTCTCTGGCGGGCGGTTCGGCCTTTCTGCAATCGGGCAGGACCAGAGGGCAGCGGTCGGCGAAGGAGCATCCGGTGTTCGGGGCTTCCTCGATGTCGACTGGAACGGATAGCTTCGGCTCGGCCTCATCGGACGCCGCCGCCAGTAGCAATGCTGTATAGGGGTGATTGGGGCCCTGAAAAATCTGGTCGGATGAGCCGGTTTCGACGAGGCGGCCGCGGTAGAGCACGCCGATCCGGTCGGCCATGTAGCGCACGACCCTGAGATCGTGGCTGATGAACAGATAGGTCGTGTCCTTGTCGCGCTGCAGTTCGTTGAGCAGGTTGAGAACGGTCGCCTGGACGGAGACGTCGAGCGCGGAGGTGGGTTCATCGAGCACGACGACCTTCGGCACGCCGGCGAAGGCCCGTGCGATGGCTGCCCGTTGCCGCTGGCCGCCGGATAGTGATCGCGACTTCTGCTCGGCTGTGGCGCCGGCGAGGCGGACCGAGGCCAGCAGGTCGCTGACACGGGCTCTCACCTCGCTGCGACGCAGGCCGGCGAGCCGGCGCAGCGGGCGGCCGAGAATCCGGCCGATCCGCTGGCGCGGGTTGAGCGTGCGGTCCGGCGACTGGAAGACCATCTGCACGTCGCGCCGTTCGGCGAGGTTCCTCTTCTCGACGCGCGGCGCCACCATCCTGCCGAACAGCTCGACCGATCCGGCATTGGGCGCCTGCAGGCCGGTGACGATCCGTGCCATGGTCGACTTGCCGGAACCGGACTCGCCGATCAGCCCGAAGGTCTCGCCCTGGCCGATGTCGAGATCGATGCCGTGCAGCACTGGCTGGCTGCCGAAGGCATGGCTGATGCCCTTGCAGGCGATCGCGATCCGGCGTTCCTTTGGCGGGCCGGCGGCTTCATTCTGGACCGCTGGGTGCGGCGTCAGGCTATCCGTCTCCGCCAGTCTTCCGTTCCGCTTGGTGTAATTGAGCGCCGGGATCGAGGCGATGAGCGCCTTCGTATAGGCGTGAGACGGGTTGTCGAAGACATCGCCGGCGGCGCCGCTTTCGACCACCTTTCCCGACTGCATCACCGCCACCCGGTCGCAGGAGCGGCGGATCATGTTGATGTCGTGGCTGATCAGCAGGATGCTGGTTTTGTGGTCCTTGCGCAGATCGGAGAGGATGGCGATGATCTCGGACTGGACGCTGGCGTCGAGCGCCGTCGTCGGCTCGTCCAGCACCAGCAGCGATGGCTCGAGCGCAATCGCGATGGCGATGTTGGCACGCTGCTGCATGCCGCCGGAGAGTTCGTGTGGATAGAGCCCCAGTACCCGCTCCGGATGGCTCACCCGAACGCGGCCGAGCAGTTCGGAAGCCCGCTCGCGCGCCTCGTCATGGCGCATCGGGCGATGCCGCATGATCGTTTCGGTGATCTGGCGGCCGATCGTCATGCTTGGGTTGAGGGCCGCGCCCGGATGCTGGTAGACGGCGGCGATATGATCCCCCCTAAGCTGGCGCAACTGCTCGGCCGAGAGGTCGCGGATTTCGCGGCCCTGGAACTCCAGCGCTGACGCCGCGATGCGGGCATTCCTCGGCAGATAGCGCAGGATGGCGAGCGCCACCGAGCTTTTCCCCGATCCGGACTCGCCGACAAGGCCGAGTGCTTCGCCTTCGGCTATGCGCAGCGAGACGCCGCTGACGGCGGGATGCGACCCATTGCGCCCGTCATAGGCGATGGAAAGCTGGTCGACGTTCAGAACCGAGGAGAACATTGGGGGCTTGAAACCACTTTCTTCCAGCGTCGCGATCGAGGGCAATCGCTTCCACTTTCTCAATGCATTATCTCTATAAAGTTACTCGAATTAAGCCGGAGCGCAATCTAACTTTCAGGGCTCAAGAGAGATTGTCGCCGTCTGCCGAAGCAGCGCGACGTCCCTCGGAGCAGATCTGGAAGGAGACCGGCATGGCTCGAGCCCACATGATCCTCAGCGCATTTTTCTTCAACCCGCAGGGCGATCATCGGATGTCGTGGCGCCATCCGCGGGCGCCGGGCCGCGAGGTGCTGGACTTCGAGTTCTACCGCGATCTCGTGCAGGCGGCCGAGCGGGCCAGGATCGACACCATCTTCGTCGCCGACCACGTGTCGATCTGGGATTCGGTCAAGAGCGGTGTCGCCCACTACGCCAATGCCCGCCTCGAACCGCTGACGCTGCTGTCGGCGCTGGCCGGGGCGACCAGCCATATCGGCCTGATCACGACGGCGTCGAGTTCCTACAGCGAGCCCTACAATGTGGCGCGCATGTTCGCCTCGCTCGACCATATAAGCAAGGGCAGGGCATCGTGGAACGTCGTCACCTCGGCGATGGATGAGGAGGCGCGCAATTTCGGCCGCGATGGCAACATCGAGCATGCGTTTCGCTATGAGCGCGCGGCCGAATTCCTCGATATCGTCAAGGCGCTGTGGGACAGCTGGGAAGACGAGGCGCTGCTGATCGACAAGGCGTCGGGCTATTTCGCCGACCCCGACAAGGTCCATCCCATCGACCACAAGGGCAAGCATTTCAAGGTGCGCGGGCCGCTCAACGTCTCACGGCCGCCGCAGGGCCATCCGCTGATCGTCCAGGCCGGATCGTCCGAGGACGGCAAGAACTTCGCCACCGCGCAGGCCGATGCGCACTTCGCCATCTACAGCACCAAGGAGGATGGCATCAAATATCGCCAGGACATCAACGAGCGTCTCGCCCGCCACGGCAGGCGGCCGGAGAGCTTCAAAATCTTGCCCGGCATCCTGCCGATCGTCGCCCCTTCCGAGGCGGAAGGCCGGGAAAGACAGGAATACCTCCAGACCCTGCTGCCCGACCAGGTCGGCATCGACCTGCTGTCGAGCTGGAGCGGCATCGATCTCTCCGTCTATCCGCCGGACGGGCCGCTGCCGCCGCTGCCGGACGAAAGCACCTTCAATGGCGGGCGCACGTCGCTCAACCGGGTCAAGCAGTGGGCGAAGCAGAATCTCAGCCTGCGAGAGATTGCCCGCAAGCTCGCCAACAGCGGTTCTGTACCGACCGTCGCGGGCACGCCAAGACAGATCGCCGACCAACTCGAAGACTGGTTCGTTTCCGGTGCCGCCGACGGCTTCAACCTGATGTTCCCGCTGCTGCCGGAAGACTGGGTGAACTTCGCCGAACAGGTGGTGCCCGAGCTGCAACGGCGCGGCGTGTTTCCGAGCGAATACGCGCAGGGAACGCTGCGCGACCGCTTCGGCCTGGCGCGGCCCGCCAACCGCTTCGCCGAGCAGCGCGACAATGCGCGCGCCGTGTCCTGACCGGGAGAACGATCATGACTGTCGCCCCAAGATTGCAGCCTCGTGAAGCGACCGCTCCGCAGCTCGTCAACGTTCTGCACAGCCCCAAGCGCGTGCGGGTCAAATTCGGCGGCCGCACCATCGCCGACAGCCGCAACGTGCTGGTGCTGCGCTCCAACCATTTCCTGCCGATCTATTTCTTCCCGCCGTCAGCGGTCGACCCGTCGGTGCTGAAGCCTTCGCTGCATCGCGAACCGCATCCAGTGGGTGGCGAGACGGCCTATTGGGATATCGACAGCGGCGACAGGCGCAGTGCCAACGCGGCGTGGGCCTTCATCTCGCCGCCGGATGAGAACCTGGCGCCGCTCGCCGGCCGCATCGCCTTCACCTGGAAGGCCGTCGACCAATGGTTCGAGGAGGACGAAGAAGTCTTCGTCCACGCGCGAGACCCTTATGCGCGCATCGATGTGCTGCAAAGCACGAGCCATGTGCAGGTCTGGTTCGACGGCGAACCGATCGCCGACAGCCATCGTCCGGTGCTGCTGTTCGAGACGCATCTGCCGACCCGCTTCTATCTGCCCGCGGAAGACATCCGGCTGGAGCGGCTGACGGCGTCCGTTACGACGACGCGATGTCCCTACAAGGGCATCGCCTCCTACTGGTCCGGTCTGCTGAGCGATGGAACGGTGCGCCCGGACATCGCCTGGAGCTATCGCGATCCGATCGCGGAGATGCCCAAGATCAAGGGCCTCATCGCCTTCTATCCGCAGGCCGTGGACCGCATCCATCTCGACGGCGAACCCGTCGCATAGGTTTCAATCTTCATTTCAGAGCAGGGTTTTAACATGACCAAACACAGGGATATCGACGCACTTCGCAATCTGTCGGGAGACATCTGGAATGTCGCCGTCGACGAATATCAGGGCGGCTTTCTCAAGCGCCGCGATCTCCTGAAATATGCCGCACTGCTTGGCCTGACCGGCTTTGCCGCCTCGCAGGGGCTGGGGGGCGCGCGCGCTGCCGCAGCAGCAGGCGGCACA
The DNA here is from genome assembly GCF_040321755.1 of Mesorhizobium sp. M0276. Classification (NCBI taxonomy): domain Bacteria; kingdom Pseudomonadati; phylum Pseudomonadota; class Alphaproteobacteria; order Hyphomicrobiales; family Phyllobacteriaceae; genus Mesorhizobium; species Mesorhizobium sp. M0276. The sequence goes on from NZ_JAMYSC010000029.1 coordinate 25,487, forward strand.
GTGCGTGTCGGGCTCGGCCAGCCGACCAAGGCGATCGATCCGGTTTCGGTGACCGATCCGGCCAGCATCGGGGTGATCAGCCAGGTCGGCGAATATCTGATCCTCGACGACCCAAAGGACGGGCTGCAGCCGAAGCTTGCCCTGTCCTGGGAAGCCGACGAGACGGCCAGCCGCTGGACCTTCAAATTGCGGCAGGGGGTGAAATTCCACGACGGCCGCGCGGTCACCGCCAAAGACGTGGTGGCGAGCTTCGAGCGGCTGGTCGATCCGGCCAGCGGCTCGTCTGCCTTGTCGGCCTACAAGGGCATCCTGTCCAAGGGCGGCGCCAAGCTGGTCGACGAGCAGACAGTCGCTTTCGATCTCGACGGTCCGAACAGCAACTTTCCCTTCTATGTTTCCTCCGACGTCTACAATGCCGTCATCCTGCCGGCCGACTATGCCGGTGATTTCGAGAAGACTTTCAACGGCACTGGCCCGTTCAAGCTCGAATCCTTCCGTCCCAAGCAAGGCGCCAGCTTCGTGCGCAATGAGGATTACTGGGGCGACAAGGCGCTGCCCGACCGGGTCGAGATCAAGTTCTTCGACGACGAGCAGGCGCAGGTGCTGGCGCTGCAGGCCGGCCAACTCGACGTTATCCCGAGCACGACGCGCCTGGAACTCGCGATCGAGGGCAATCCGAATTTCAAGCTGCTGAGCGTGCAGGCGAGCTCACACGACCAGGTGCATCTCAGAACCGACCAGGCTCCGTTCACCGACAAGCGCATCCGCCGTGCGCTGGCCCTCACCATCGATCGCGAGGCGGTGGTCAAGGGCCTGCTCAAGGGCCGTGCAATCGTCGGCAACGACAGCCCGTTCGCGCCGATCTTCCCCTCGGCCGATCCGTCGGTGCCGCAGCGCAAGCAAGACATTGCGGAAGCCAGGCGGCTGCTTGGCGAGGCGGGCGTGCCCAACGGCTTCGAGGTGACGTTGACCACCGAGCGCGCCTATGACATTCCCGACTATGCGGTGATCATCCAGAACTTCGCCAAGAAGGCCGGCATCGACGTCAAGCTCAATGTCCTGCCGCAGGACGCCTATTATGGCTCGGCGACTTTCGGCAGCTCGCCCTGGCTGGATTCGGTGCTCGGCATCACCGACTATGGCCATCGCGGCACGCCCGATATCTTCCTCAACGCGACGCTGAAGAGCTCGGGAGCCTGGAACGCGGCGCATTTCAACAACCCGGCCTATGATGCGCTGCTGCTCGACTACTCGAAGGCACGTGATCTGCAGGCACAGCGCCTCGTTGCCGGCAAGATCCAGACCCTCTTGCTTGACGAGACGCCGGCGATCATCAGCTACTTCTCGCAATACAGCCGGATCGTCAGCTCAAAGGTCGAGGGCGTGCGCTTCACCGCGATTTCGCATCTGCTGCTCGACCGCGTTTCCTTCGTCCAGGCATGATCGCGACATGCTGACCGGCCGCATTCTGTCGGCGCGTGTGGGCACACTTGTCCTCACGCTGTGGCTGGTCAGCATCCTGGTGTTCTTCGCCGGGCAGGTTTTGCCCGGCGATGTCGGCCGCGTCATGCTCGGGCCGTTTGCCGACGCGCAGGCCGTGGCGGAACTGAACAAACGGCTCGGCGCCGACCAGCCGGTTCTCGTCCAGTACTGGCTCTGGTTCAGCAAGGCCGTCACAGGCGATTTCGGCACCTCGCTGTCGATGCGCGCGCCGGTGGCCCCCTTCGTGCTGGAAAGCCTCAAGCGCTCCGCGGCCCTTGCCGGCATTATCTTGATCTTTCTCATTCCGCTCGGGGTTGGCGGCGGTGTCATCGCCGGTCTCAACGCCGGCCGCATCATCGACCGGCTGATCGTGATGGCGGGCGTTTCCTTCGGCATCGTGCCGGATTTTGTGTCCGGCCTGATGCTGCTCATCGTTTTCGGCCTGTGGCTGAACTGGTTTCCGATCTCAGGCGTTGCGCCAGATGGCGCGGGCTTCTGGACGCATGGCTATTATCTGATCCTGCCGGCGCTGCCGCTGGTGCTCAATCTTGCCGGCTACATCGCCCGGATGACGCGGGCAGGCGTGATCGAGGCGATAGCCGCCGACTACACACGCACCGCCGTCCTGAAGGGTTTGAATCGACACGAGATCATCCTTCGGCACGTGCTGCGCAACGCGCTGACCCCGACCATCGCGGTGCTGGCGACGCAGACCGGATACATGCTTGGCGGACTGGTGGTGATCGAGGCGTTGTTCGGCATCCAGGGGCTTGGCAATCTGGTTTTGAACGCGGCCAAGGCACGCGATTTTCCGATGCTTGAAGCGGGCGTGCTGGTGATGGCGGCAATCTTCGTGCTGTCGGCGGCAGTGGGCGACCTCGCGCTGGCCTTGCTCGATCCGCGGCAGCGCCGTCGGACCTCGCAATGACGGATCTGACGGAATCTCCGGCGCCGCGGCGCGCTGTGGTTGGTTTGCCAGCGGTGCGCAGGATCGGCAGTGCTTTCTCCCGACTGCCCCCATCGGTCGTGATCGGAACGCTGCTGCTGCTGTTCTGGGTCGCCTGCGCGCTGTTCGGCAATCTCTTCGTTCCCTACGATCCCTATGCCGAGGATTTTCTGGCGACGCTGACGCCGCCCGATGCCTTGCATTGGTTCGGGACCGATCAGCTCGGCCGCGACGTGCTGTCGCGCATCGTGGTTGGATCGCGCGACATCCTGCTGGTTGCGCCGTTGGCGACGCTGGCCGGCGTTGCGGCCGGCAGCATCATCGGCCTGGTGCTCGGCTATTTCGATGGCCTCACCGATGCCATCGGTGCGCGGCTGCTCGATACGCTGATGGCGTTTCCGTTCATTGTTCTCGTCACCATGACGCTGGTGGCGATCGGGCCGTCGAACCTGACCGTCATCCTGGTGATCGGCATCGCCTATGCGCCGCTGGTGGCGCGCACCGTCCGCGCCGCCGTGCGCGAGCAGAAGGAGCGCGACTATGTGAGCGCCGCCCGGCTTGGCGGCGAAGGCGCGCTTGCCATCATGTTCCTGGAGATATTGCCCAACATCAGGGAGACGATCCTCATCGAGCTCGTCACCCGGCTGGGCTACGCGTTCTTTTCGATCGCGACCCTGAGTTTTCTGGGCCTCGGCATCCAGCCGCCGTCGGCCGATTGGGGACTGGCCGTCGCCGACGGCTACGGCTTCCTGACCGGCGGCAAATGGTGGGTCGTCGTGTTCAATTCCGCGGCAATCGTCTCGCTGGTGATGGCGACCAACCTCGTCGCACAAGGCATCGGTGCCTTCGAAAATAGCGATGCATGAGCCTTAAACCGGGCGCTGGAAAGTTTCTTTTGCATTGAAGCCTGGCGCGCATCCTTATATCGCATGGCTATGAAGAAAATCGGTTTCCTGTCGTTCGGGCACTGGACGCCCTCGTCGCAATCGCAGGTGCGCTCGGCATCGGATGCGCTTTTGCAATCCATCGATCTTGCCGTCGCGGCCGAGCAGCTTGGCGCGGACGGAGCGTATTTCCGCGTGCATCATTTCGCCCGCCAGCTCGCTTCGCCGTTCCCGCTGCTGGCGGCTGTCGGCGCCAAGACCAGCCGCATCGAGATCGGCACCGCCGTCATCGACATGCGCTACGAGAATCCGCTCTACATGGCGGAGGATGCGGGCGCGGCCGACATCATCGCCGGCGGCCGCCTGCAACTCGGCATCGGCCGCGGCTCGCCGGAACAGGTGATCGACGGCTGGCGCTATTTCGGCTACGCGCCGCCGGAAGGCAAAAGCGACGCCGACATGGCGCGGCATCACGCCGAGGTTTTCCTCGACACGCTGCGCGGCGAGGGCTTCGCCCAGCCCAATCCACGACCGATGTTCCCCAACCCGCCTGGCCTGCTGCGGCTTGAGCCGCATTCGGAGGGTTTGCGCGAGCGGATCTGGTGGGGCGCGGCGACCAACGCCACGTCGGAATGGGCGGCGAAGCTAGGCATGAACCTGCAAAGCTCGACGCTCAAATTCGACGAGAGCGGCAAGCCGTTCCACATCCAGCAGGCCGAGCAGATCCGCATCTACCGCGAGGCCTGGAAGGCTGCCGGCCACAGGCGCGAACCGCACGTCTCGGTCAGCCGCAGCATCTTCGCGCTGGTCGACGATCGCGACCGGGCCTATTTCGGACGCGGCAATGAGAGCCGCGACCAGATCGGCTTCATCGAGGAGAACACCAGGGCGATCTTCGGCCGCAGCTACGCCGCCGAGCCGGAAGTGCTGATCAAGGAACTGGCTAAGGACGAGGCGATCGCCGAGGCCGACACGCTGCTGCTCACCGTTCCGAACCAGCTCGGCGTCGACTACAATGCGCATGTCATCGAGGCGATCCTGACCCATGTTGCCCCGGCGCTGGGCTGGCGCTGACACCGGATCGCTCAAGACGGATCATTTCAGGGAGGTACACCATGGCGAGGAAGGCTTTGATCGCCTGGGGCGGCTGGGAAGGTCACACACCGGAGCGCAGCGCCAAAATCATCAGCTCGCTGCTTGAGCGCAACGGATTCGACGTCACGCTCGGCCAGGGCACCGCGATGTTCGCCGATCCGGAGCTTGCCTCTTTCGATCTCATCGTGCCGGTGATCACGATGTCGACGATCGAGAAAGCCGAACTTCAGAACCTGACGCTTGCCGTTCGCGGGGGCAGCGGGCTCGGCGGCTTTCACGGCACGATGGGCGACAGTTTTCGTAACGAACCCGACTATCAGTTCATGACCGGCGGCCAGTGGGTGGCGCATCCCGGCGACATCATCGACTATAGGGTCGCCGTCACCAGGCCGGACGACCCGATCACATCCGGCATTGCCGATTTCGCCTACCGGTCGGAGCAGTATTACATGCATGTCGACCCGAGCAACGAGGTGTTGGCCACCACCATCTTCACCGACGCGCATTTCCCGGGGATAGGCGGCGTCGTCATGCCGGTCGTCTGGAAGCGTCGCTATGGCGCGGGAAAGGTTTTTTACAGCGCGCTGGGGCACAATGCCGACGAGTTCGCGGTGCCGGAGATGGCGCTGATCGTCGAGCGAGGTCTCATCTGGGCTGCCCGCTAGAGTTTTTGTTTTGACGCAATTCCCGAGGGAAAGCGCTATGCGCTTTTCCCGGGAAAACCGTTTCACACTTTTCCTGGAATTGCTCTAGGCCTGCGGAGATGTGGACGTCAGCATGACTGTACCGGTGAGAGATTTGCCGCTGCACACGCCCATTGATGGCCGGCACCGCAAGATGCTGATCGACGGCGCCTGGTGCGACGCGCTCAGCGGCCGGACCTTCGAGACGCGCAATCCCGCCACGGGTGCCGTGATCGGCACCGTACCGCTCTCCGATTCCAGCGATATCGACCTCGCCGTGGCGGCGGCCCGGCGCTCCTTCGACGGGCCGTGGAGCCGGTTCAAGCCTTATGAACGCCAGGTGCTGCTGCTGAAGATCGCCGATCTGATGGAGCGCCATTGGGAGGAGATCGCGCTTTCGGACACCACGGATATGGGCATGCCCATCGTGCGTACGCTCGCCAACAAGAACCGCGTGCTTGGCATGCTGCGCTTCTATGCCGGCATGGCGACATCGATCCATGGCCACACGATCGGCAATTCGCTGCCGGGCGAGATCATCTCGTACACGCGCAAGGAGCCGGTCGGCGTCGTCGGCGCGATCATTCCCTGGAATGCGCCGACCGCCGCCTCGATCTGGAAGATCGGCCCGGCGCTGGCGACCGGCTGTACCATCGTCCTGAAGCCTTCCGAGGAAGCGCCGCTGACGCCGCTTCTGATCGGCGCGCTGATGATGGAGGCCGGCGTGCCGCCCGGCGTCGTCAATATCGTCACCGGCACTGGTGCCGAGGCCGGCGCGCCGCTCGCCGCCCATATGGACGTCGACAAGATCGTCTTCACCGGCTCGACAGTGACCGGCCAGAACATCCTGCGCGCCTCGGCCGGCAACATGAAGCGCGTCTCGCTGGAGCTTGGTGGCAAGTCGCCGGTCATCGTCTGCGCCGACGCCGATCTCGAACGCGCCGTGCCGATCGCGGCGATGTCGGTGTTCGCCAATTCCGGCCAGATCTGCATCGCCGGCTCGCGGCTGTTCGTCGAACGGCCGATCCATGACGAATTCGTCGACCGGGTCTCGGCCTATGCGGCGAAGCTTCGGATCGGCGACGGCGCCGACCCCGAGACCGAGATCGGGCCGCTGATTTCGCCCAAGCAGCTCGAACGCGTCGCTGGATTCATCGAGGATGGCACAAGGCAAGGCGCGCGGCTGGTCACCGGCGGCAAGCGCATCACAGAAGGTGCGCTTGGTTCAGGCAATTTCATCGCGCCAAGCGTTTTTTCGGGTGTCACCGACGACATGCGCATCGCCCGCGAAGAGATCTTCGGCCCGGTGATTTCGGCGCTGCCGTTCGACACGCTGGACGAAGTGGTGCGGCGCGGCAACGATACACCCTATGGGCTGGGTGCCGGCGTGTTCACCCGCGACCTCGGCAAGGCGCACCAGCTGGCCAACCGCCTGCGCGCCGGCTCGGTCTGGGTCAACACCTATCACGCCATCGACCCGGCAGTGCCCTTCGGCGGCTACAAGATGAGCGGCTACGGACGCGAAGGCGGGGCGGAGCACCTCGATGAATATCTTAATACGAAAGGCGTCTGGATCAGGACGGATTGAGAGGTCGTCTGGCGGCGTTTTGCGACGGGATGATCGAAAGACGGAGCAAATCATGGATTCCAGGGAAAGCTGGTCCTCATCCGAAAAGAAGCTCGCACGCCGCGCCTTCGACGCTGCACTTGAGGTGGCGCTGGCAAGGACGATGGCCGAATTCAAGAACAAGGCCAACGCCGCGACTGTCCCCGCCGAGATGTGGGAGGTCGAAGACTATTTGCGTGAGCGGCGCCGCGAGATCGACCGGATGTTCGACTACCGCTATTCCCAGCTTCTGTATGTCTTCGCGGGTCTCATTCGGGCAGGCTATCTCGACGAGAACCTGCTCGCCGGCCTGTCGCAGGACAAGCGGGACGCCATTCGCCGGGATATCGCTTTTGCCGAGAGCCTCTGATGAGGGATAGAGCGCTTCGATCAACTACGAAGGTTAGCAATGCCATTGATGCCAGCCCCAACCATCGCGACTATCGACAGACCTCCATACCTTCGTCATCCTAGGGCGTAGCAGTCGCGAAGCGACGTCGCGGAGACCCTAGGATCCTGCCGCGACTATTGAGCGATGCGACGGTGCAGAAGATTCGGATCGCTATCGCCGCCACGTCGACGCAACATTCGATCGGTGCAGGCGACAATTCTGGACCGGTGCAACTTTGGTGCCAGTCACGGCATGGATCCTAGGGTCTGCGCCGCGTCGCTTCGCTCCTTGCTCCGCCCTAGGATGACGAACGAGGGGGGCAGCACCACCTCACCCGATGCCGCCAGTGACCGCATAAGCACCTGCGCTACGCCCGTCCTCCAGCCGCACGACCGCCGTCACGATCGACCCATACGGACCGCGCCAGCCGCTGTGCAGCCGCTGATGCTCGGCGGACGGGACGAGCGCACGCCCGCTGAAGCGCGCGCCGCTGCGCTGCAGCGCGACCGCCTTGCCGTTGACGTGCACTTTGACGCTGGCCGCCTCTGCGACTTCGTTGGGCAGGTCGAGCGTGATGAGGATTTCATCCTGATCGCCGGAAGGCCGCGTCTCGGCGGCGAGCTTTATGGCAAGCGGCGGCGCCTTGCCGTCGCCGGCTCGGGCAGGGCGGCTCGAAAAGACTTCGTCGGGCAGCTCAGGCGTGCGCGGCGGGCGGGTGCGGCGCTGCGTGGAGCGCTCGAAATCGCCGGCCATGCACAGCAGTCTCTCGTCGTCATAAGCCTTGCCGGCGAAGGTCAGGCCGACCGGCATGCCGATATCGGCCATCGTTCCCATCGGCACGGTGACGGTCGGGATGCCGAAATGGCGCCAGACCAGATTGCCGTTGGCGACCCAGGTGCCGTTGCGCCAGGCAATGGCGGCGGATGCATCGTTGACGTCGGCGTCGGACGGGCCGACATCGGCGGCGGCGGGCAGCACCACCGCGTCGATGCCCAGTGCATCCAGCCAGTCCTCGAAATCGATCCGTCTCGTCGTCTCCAGCCCCTTCAGGCCCTCTTCGAGCGTTGGAATTTCCGCGAAAGGCGTGACGCCGGCTCGCGCGCGCTCGACATACTCGGCCAGGTCAAAGCCGCCTTGGTAGCGGTCGGGCAGTGTGCCCGGCGGTTGCGGGAAGATTTTGGGGCCATCGACCGAAACGAGATCGGGCAGGGTGGGATCGGCGTTGGCGCGCAAAAAGTCGTCCCAGCCCCAGATGCAGAGATCCCAGAGTTCGCGCTCGCCGAAGTCTTGCGGCACCAGCCCGCGCTCGACCATAGTGCGCGCGCCGGCGCGGTCGCGCTCGTAGTTGGAAACGACGGGAAAATCGACCTCCACCACTTCGGCGCCAAGCCGCTTCAGATCGGCCGCCGCGTGTTCCCACAGGGCAAGCACCGAGGCGCGGGTTTCGATCGGCGCATCGGCGTCGCTGTCGCGGCCGATATACATTCTGGGCACGCCGAGCCGCATGCCTTTCAACGATCCCGCCAGTGCGAGGTCGGCATAGCGTGGCGGCCGCACGTCGGAGCTTTTCGGCAAGATGATCCAGGGCTGCGCGCGCCAGAAATCGCCTTGGGTCACGGGGTCGTCGGCGACGATCACGTCGAGCAGTTCGAGCATGTCAGGCACACTGCGCGTGTGCGGCACCACGACATCCATAGTCGGTACCAGCGGCCAGTTGCCGCGCACCGAAATGATGCCGCGCGACGGCGTGTAGGCGACCAGCGCGTTGTTGGTCGCCGGCGCGCGGCCGGACGACCAGGTCTCTTCGCCAAGCCCGAAGGCGCAGAAGCTGGCTGCCGTCGCCGTGCCGGAGCCATTGGATGAGCCCGACGCGAAGGCCGCAGCCAGGAAGTCGGCGTTGTAGGGGCTTTCGGCACGGCCATAGACGCCGCGCTGCATGCCGCCATTGGCCATTGGCGGCATGTTGGTCAGGCCGATCAGCACGGCACCGCCTGCCCTGAGCCGGGCGATGGTGAAGGCGTCCTCATTGGCGACGAGATGCTCGAAGGCCGGCGAGCCGGCGGCCACCGTCAGGCCAGATACCTTGTAGCTGTCCTTGGCGGTGTAGGGGATGCCGTCGAGCGGCCCGAGCACGGCACCCTTGCGGCGCCGCTGGTCGGAGGCGGCCGCTTCCTCGAACATCGCTGGATTGAGTACCGGGACGGCGTTGAGAGTTATGCCGTGGCGGTCGAAATGCGCGATGCGCCTGAGATACGCACCGACCAGTTCGACGCTGGTGACGGTGCCGTCGTCGAGCGCGCGGCGCAATTGGCCGATCGTCGCTTCGACGAGATGAAGGCTGGCATCGGTCATCGCTGGTCCCAAATTTCCACGGGCCATGGATGAGCGAGGCAGCAGACTTCGGCAAGAGCCTATCGCGATCTTCGTTGGAACTTTTGTCCGGCTGGCGATTTTGGATGTATGGTGTGATTCCGAAATGGCCGGGAGGGTGCTGCCGATGACCACGAAATGCGTTGCGATCCTAGCTCTCGCTGTGGCAATGGGCTCAAGCCTTTGCGCCCCGGCCTTCGCTGGCGACCGGCATTACGACCGCCGAGCCCACTCCGAACGCTACGTTCCCGCCGAAGGCGATCTCATCGACATCCTGTTCGGCGGCCCGCGTTACTACGATCAGCAGCTGTTCACGACGGCGGCCGGCGCCTGTTCCTACCATCGCGTCGGACCAGATGCGAATGCGTTGAACAAAATCAACGATCATCACTGCGGGAAGTAAGGCAGTAGGCAGTAGCTACGCCTCAACGCTGGCCGCTTTCCTTCATCCGCTCGTTGATATCGGTCATCCGCGCCCGGTCGCGGCTGCAAGGTCGGTCAGTGGCTTCGCCGACCGCTACGGCATGCTCCTATCAATGCCCTGCGTTTTCCGTATGTCTTCCAACACGTTGAGACGCGGCAAGATTTAGAAACGGCGCTCAGGGATTTTTTGACCGTGCAGCCCAACGCCATGCCTGGCTTGCCGGCATTCGCTACAACCAAAACGCGAAAAAGATATCGCGGAGGAAACCTTTTAGGAGTATCGGCGGTAGTAGCTGCTTTTGTGCAGGGGAGGTTTGGGATGGAGCGTTTCGAAATCCTGGAAGAGCCGACAGGCCCATTCTCGATTTCGACACATTCACGGAACTGCCGGTGGGGGACGTTGTAGAAACAATGCCTGATCAGGACGACCCGATCCGAGCGGCCATCGGACGGCTGCTCGCCGAGAAGACAGGTGCCGCCGTCATATCGATGAGAGAGAGCATCAGGGAGCTTCTGACGCTGACCGGTGCCGGGCTGGACGAAACACTGCAGGACCTGTTGCTGGAAATGGCCGAAGTCCGCGGCATGACGGTCGCTCTCGACCTTTAGGGTCGCCGTCGGCCGCGCGACTTCGGCAGATCGCACAAAGTTGAGCCTGTGCGGAGCTTTGCGCGTTGCATCCAATCCGTTTGAGGATGTCCTTTACGTGCCCATGTGAGGCCGGACCAGCGTCCGCGCCGCGTCTTTCCCTGCCGCGAGGATGCGATCGGACAATTCGGTCCCTTTCACAGCGCGGGCCATTTGAAGCGCACCGATGACCGTCGCAAAGACAGCAAGCGCCACGCCTTCCGGGTCCTTTGCCCGCGGAAGTGCCTCGGCCAATTGGCGCACCAAAGCCAGCAAATGGTCGGTATAGGCGTCGCGCGTTTCAGGTGGCTGACGCGCCAGTTCCGGCAGCAGCGCGGCTGACGCGCAGCCCTTTCCCGGATTGTCCCGATGCTCGGCCGAGAGATACGCCTCTATGGCCATCTCCGGGCCACCCGAGGCCAATGCTTCCGCAATCTGCTGCGCCTGAAGCTCCATGGCTGCCGCCACGCTTTCGCGCACAAGCTCCGCCTTGGATTGGAAGTGGGGATAAAACGCGCCGTTCGTCAGCCCGGCGTCGCTCATGATGGTCGCAAGTCCGGACGCGGCTATGCCGTCGCCGCGAAAGCGGTCGGCGGCGACCTCCATGATCCGGCTGCGTGACGCGTCTTTCCGGCCCTTTTCGTAACGCATGGCTGCCATTCCTTTCTGCTATTGCATTATGAGCGTAATCTGATATTATGAGTGTAATTCAAAGGGCGCAGAAAAGCTAGCCCCCATGAGCTTGGAGCAAGAAATGAATATGAATTCGGGAAAAACCGCGATCGTTACCGGAGCCTCCTCAGGCATCGGCCGCGCCAGCGCCGAGGCACTGGCGCGGGCAGGGTTCACTGTCTTCGGAACGAGCCGCCGCAAGGCCAACGGCCCGGACGGGGTGACCATGCTGATTTGTGACGTGACCGATGGCGAGGCCGTCGCTGCACTTGTCTCAACGGTGCTCGGGCAGACCGGCCGGATCGACCTCTTGGTCAACAATGCCGGCGTCGGTCTGCTTGGAGGGGCCGAGGAATCCTCCGTGGCACAAGTGCAGGCTCTGTTCGACGTCAATCTGTTCGGTGTCATCCGCATGACCAATGCGGTGTTGCCGTCGATGCGGCGGCGCGGCGAAGGACGCATCGTCAATATCGGCTCGGTACTGGGATTCGTGCCGGCGCCGTATTCGGCGTATTATTCGGCGGTCAAGCACGCGCTCGAGGGCTATTCGGAATCGCTCGATCACGAGGTTCGTGCCTTCAATATCCGCGTCTCGGTCATCGAACCTGCATTCGTGCGTACCGTCTTCGACCAGAACGGAATCGAGCCGGATTCCCTGTTGAAAGAATACGATCGGGCACGAGCCGGGCTCGAAGCGCTCCTTCGCGATGTGATGCCTGTAGCCGATCGACCGGAAGTGGTGGCCCAGGTGGTCGTCAAGGCGGCGACCGATACCAATCCGCGACGGCGCTATACCGCCGGCAAGGCCGCGCGCCAGGTCAGCCTCCTGCGCCGCTTTGCCCCCGCGGGGATATTCGACAAGAGCCTGCGCAAGCAGTTCCGCCTGCCGGTCTGAACAACAGCCAGATAGAGGAAATCACGCACATGCGCCTAGCAACGACGACACAATTGGCCAGTCCCCACAGGACGGAGGTGCCAAGCACGACGCATAGGTTCAATCAGCCGCCCCGCTCACCGGCGTCGTTCCAGGACACGCCGACGCGCTCGGTGGATGTCGGCGGCACGGCGTTCGTCTACCGGGAGCTCGGCCCCAGGACCGGCGTACCGGTGATCCTGCTCAACCATCTCGCTGCTCAACTGGACAACTTCGATCCACGCATCATCGATGGCCTCGCCGCGACCCGGTGGGTGATTGCCTTCGACAACAGGGGCATCGGTGCTTCGGGCGGCAAAACGCCGTCAAGCGTTGCCGAGATGGCACGGGATGCGGTCGCCTTTATCCGGGCGCTGGGGCTCAAGGAAGTAGATCTCTTCGGCTTTTCGCTCGGCGGCTTCGTGGCGCAGGAGATTGTGCTGAGCGAGCCCAGGCTTGTGCGCAAGCTCATCCTGGCCGGCACCGGGCCGGCCGGTGGCGAAGGCATCGACAAGGTGACGCCGTTGACGATCGTCGACATGATCAAGGGGGCGCTTACTCTTCGGGATCCGAAATACTATCTCTTCTTCACAAGGACGGCGAATGGGCGCCGCGCCGCCAAAGCTTTCCTGCAGCGGTTGACGGAGCGCCATGCCGATCGCGACAAGCCGGTATCGCTGAGCGCGTTCCGCGCTCAGCTCAAGGCGATCAAGGCTTACGGATTGCAGGCGCCGCAAGACCTGAGCGCCATCCGAATTCCTGCTTTGGTTGCGAACGGCGATCATGACAGGATGGTGCCAAGCGGCAACACCCACGATCTCGCCCGGCGTATCCCTGGAGCGCAACTGGTGATCTATCCCGATGCCGGACATGGCGGGGTCTTCCAGTACCACGCCGATTTCGTCCTGAAGGCCTTGGCCTTCCTCGATGCTTGATGCCTGACGTCTTTCTCAGGGCGGTTTTTTCGTCCCGGAACATCAACAAACATTTTCAGGAAGTCACTGTCATGAAGGCATTCGTCGTCGACAAATATAACAAGAAGGGCATTCTGCGGCTGGCCGAGATGCCGGAGCCGGTGCTTGGGGACAATGACGTCCTGGTCGAGGTCCACGCCGCGGCCGTGAACCTCCTCGATTCCAAGATCAGAACCGGAGAGTTCAAACTCATCCTGCCCTATCGCAGGCCCTTTATCCTGGGCCATGACGTGGCCGGTAGGGTTGTCCGCGTGGGATCGAAAGTCCGCAAGTTCAAACCTGGCGACGATGTCTATGCACGGCCGCGCGATGGACGGATCGGTGCATTCGCCGAGTTCATCGCCATGGACGAAGCCGACGTCGCCCTGAAGCCCAAAAATCTCAGCATGGAAGAGGCGGCCTCGATCCCGCTGGTGGGGTTGACCGCCTGGCAGGCGCTCATTGAAAGGGCAAACCTAGGGAAGGGACAGAAAGTCTTCATTCAGGCCGGTTCCGGCGGCGTCGGGACGTTCGCCATCCAATTGGCAAGGCACCTCGGCGCAACTGTCGCCACCACCGTGAGCGCGGCGAGCGCCGATCTGGTCAGGGGGCTCGGCGCCGACGTTGTCGTCGACTACAAGAAAGATGATTTCGAGAAAGTTCTGTCGGGATACGACGTCGTCTTGAACAGCCAGGACGCAAAGACGCTTGAAAAGTCGCTGAATGTGCTGAAACCGGGTGGGAAGTTGATCTCCATCTCCGGCCCGCCGGATCCCGAATTCGCCCGGGAAAAGGGACTGAACCCCGTGCTGAGGCTTATACTGCGCCTGTTGAGCCGAGATATCCGGACCAAAGCCAAACGCCGCGGCGTGAAGTTCTCGTTCCTTTTCATGTGGGCGCAGGGTGATCAGTTGAGCAAGATTGCATCCCTCATCGAATCCGGAGCGATCCGCCCGGTTGTCGATCGGATATTTCCCTTCGAAGCGACCAACGAGGCTCTGGCTTACGTCGAAAGCGGACGTGCCAAGGGCAAGGTCGTCATCAAGGTCAGATAAAACTCGGCAGTGAAAGAGCCTCAGCCGCGCCGGGCCGCGTCGATCGATGCGACGTCTATCTTCTTCATGTCCATCATTGCATCGAACGCGCGCTTGGCTTCGTCGCCGCCGGCCGCCATCGCCTCGATCAGTGTGCGCGGCGTGATTTGCCAGGACACGCCCCATTTGTCCTTGCACCAGCCGCACGCACTCTCCTGGCCGCCATTGCCGACAATGGCATTCCAGTAGCGGTCGGTTTCCTGCTGATCGTCGGTGGCGATCTGGAACGAGAAGGCCTCGCTTTGCTTGAACGCGGAGCCGCCGTTCAGTCCGATGCAGGGAATGCCGGCGACGGTGAATTCGACCGTCAGCACATCGCCCTGCTTGCCGGACGGAAAATCGCTCGGCGCACGGTGAACGGCACCCACCTTGGTGTCTGGAAAGGTCTCCGCGTAGAAACGAGCCGCAGCCTCGGCGTCCTTGTCGAACCAGAGGCAAATCGTGTTCTTCGGCGTCTTTGGCACTGCGTGTTCCTTTCGATCTAAAGGCTGATTTCCGTCCTGGCGTTCCACCCGCGCTCTTGTGACATAGGTCGCCAACCGCTTCTCGCCACTGTCGCGGCCCAAATGGACCGACGGAACCGGCGTGGCCCTGACGAATTTAATATTGGCACAGGAGGTTGCCATGATCCGCAAGCTGAAGTCCGGGGAGTTCCGACTCTATTCCCGGAAGGACGACCCAAAGACCCACAAGCGCAGAAATCTCGGTACGTTCAAATCGCGTGAGGCCGCCGAGAAGCACGAGCGTGAGGTCCAGTACTTCAAGCGGCATTAGCGCGCGCTGCGTTCGCCAGCTGCGGATGTCCATCTGCGTCAGGCTGTTCCAACATCGAGTCAGCCCAGAAGATTGCGTGCCGCGCGCATGAAAATCCTTGAGCCGATCGGGATCAGGTCGTCGGGAAAATCATAGTCCGGATTGTGCAATGAAGGGTGCCGCTCGCCTGCGCCGAGGAAGAACATCGCCGATGACGCGCTGTGACCGAACAGGCCGAAATCTTCCGAGGCGCGCATCGGCAGGGCCTCTTCGCTGTGCGCGACGCCCTCTTCGCCGAGCGCGCGTTGCAGGTGCTCCACCGCATCCTGCGCGTTGACGCTGGCGACGAAGATTTCGTGATAGTCCCACCGGGCAGCGAGGCGATGCTCGGCGGCAATCTTCGCGACCAGCGCCTCGGCGGCGGCGCACAGGTCTGCCATACGCTCGTCGCGGCGGGTCCGCAGCGTCGCCCACACCTCGGCATGACCAGGCGCGATGCCGAACACGGCTTCGCCCATTGCGGCATGAGTAACGGTGACCATGGAGAAGGCGTCATCGGCGAAGGTTCCGCGCCTGAGCGCGGGGAGGGCCGGCATCAGCTCGCTGATCGCCAGCATCGGCGAGACGCCGGTCTCCGGCATCGACGAATGCGCGGTCTTGCCCTCCAGCACGATGCGCATGCCGCGTGAAGCACAGTTGACCACGCCGGGTTTGAGCCGCACTTCGCCGAACGGCACGCCGGGCAGGTTGTGCAGCGAGAAGGCGAAATCCGGCGCGATCTCGCCGAAACGCGGATCGGCGATGATGCCGGCCGCGCCATTGCCGGTTTCTTCCGCCGGCTGGAACATCAGCACGACGCGGCCGCTTGCTGGCCTCTCGCGCCCGAGCTGGCGGCCGAGGGATGCAAGGATCGCGGTATGTCCGTCATGGCCGCACATATGCGACTTGCCAGGCACGCGCGACGAATGCGGTACGCCCGAAAGTTCTTCGATCGGCAAGGCATCGAGCTCCGATCGGAACAGCACCGTCGGCCCCGCTCTGCCGCTGTCGTATATGGCCGCGACGCCGTGGCCGCCCAATCCGGTCAGCACCTTGTCCGGTCTGGTATCGGCGAGGAAGTCGATGACCTCTTTTGCCGTCTTCTCCTCTTCGTTCGAGATTTCCGGATGCTGGTGCAACTGGCGCCGCCACGCGGTCAATTCGACGATGTCCCGGTTGGTAAGGGTCATGCTTTTGGCCTCCGCTGCATTCACGACACGCCCGGAGGCGTCAAACTGCGATGACGAGTATCGACAAATGGCTGTGCCTGCACACTCCAATCTTCAGGCTTTGCGGGCCAGGCAAGGCGGCAATGCCTCGCGAATGGTCTTAGCGCACGCGATTGGGGCACAGGGCTTTGAACTGGTCCAGAGTGTAGTCGTATCCCGAGGCACCCGAGCCATCCAGCACCACATTGTCGTCGGTGTCCGATATCAAATAGTCCGTCGTCGCGTCCGCATCGGGGTTGCGGCCCTGGAACCGCATGTTTGCACCATAGAGGGTGGTGAATTTGCCGGTCCGGCAGTTAGCGGTGATCTCGAGGTGCAAGGGCGTTTGCAACTCCTTGGCAATGCAGTCCTCGGTCACCTTGCCAACATAGTCGCGGCAGAAGGCGATTGCATTCCGCCTTGTGTGCCCGATCAGTATCCTGGCATGCGAAGAGCCGATGCCGGATGCCTTGACGATTGTGACCTCCATGCCCGCCCTGCCGCCGTAGTAAAGCGTTTTGGCCTCAGCCGAAGAGGCAAGGATTACAGCGCAAAGCACGGCCAGGAAACGTCGCATGCAAACCTCCCTTTGGGTGGAAAAGGTCCACATGCGCCGTCTCTGGTCAAGCTCTCCGTGCCGCTTTTTGTGCGACACCCAAAGCTGGCGGCCGCAGCCTACTGATTGATCTCGGGTTCGACGAGCTTTGCCAGGTTCCTGAGCGATTCCTGCCAGCCGAGATAGCAGGCCTCGACCGGAATCGCATCCGGAATGCCGGCCTGGGTGATGTCGATCTCGGTGCCGACCGACACTTTTTTCAAGATTACGGTCACCTGGATCTCGCCGGGCAGGTTGGGGTCGTCGAATCGGTCGGTATAGCGCAGGCGTTCTCCTGGAACGAGTTCGAGATACTCGCCGCCGAAGGAATGGCTGCCGCCGGTCGTGAAGTTGCGGAAGGCCATCTTGAACGTCCCGCCGACCTTCGCCTCAAGGTGATCGACCGTGCAGGTGAAGCCGTTCGGCGGAAGCCATTTCGCCAGCGCATCCGCCTCGGTGAAGGCGCGATAGACCTTCTGCGGGCTGGTCGTCAGAACGCGGTGCAGACGTACGGTGCCGGGCATATTCCAGATCCTTTCGTGATTGTTTGTTCAATGGCCAAAGGACGAACGAGAGGCGGCCAGTCCGACATACTCTCGAATCTTTTTCAACGCGCCTCGCAGCCTGTCCGGCTGGCGCACGCATGGCGTGCGCTAGTTAGTTCAACCCCGCGCCCCCGGCCAATGGTCGGCTATTCGATCTAATTTCTTTGCAAACCGTTAATGCGGCCATGTTGTTAATAAGCATTTGCTAATCAAGCGATCCGCCTGGAGTAGCCATGACCAAGAATCTCGGCAACGCGCGTTATATGCCGCCAAAGGACGCCAGGATCTCCGTGTTCAGCAAGGCCGCACCGGCACTGTTCCCGCTGGTCGTGGCGGCGCTGGGCTACATGATCGGCAAGCACTTCTTCGGCTACTAGGCTCGAATGCCATCTTCCGGCGGAGTGTAGATCAAGCGCCGACCTCGGTAACCTCCTTCCTGGCCTCCGCGGAGCGGATACGTTCGCTGGCCAGAAGCACCACCGGGCAGGTGACGGCGGCAAGCACCGCCGTCGCGGTATCGCCGAAGAACAGCTCTTCGCCCGGCCTTTGCGTTACACCCATCACCACCAGGGCAGCCCCCTTGGCGACCTCCCTGGCGATCGCCTTGTCAGGGGTGGCGCGGGTGCGGATTGCGGTGTCGACCTGTACGCCATAGCGAACGGCCAGATCGGCAATATCCTTCAGCATGGCTTCTTCGCGCCGGTGCGAGACGGACGTGATCCTCCCGCCTTGCCGCGCCGCCTTCGAGACGTAGAGAACCTTCACGCGCGCCCGATTCGGGCGTGCCAGCGCCAGGGCCAGATCGGCGGCGCGGCGCGACACTTCGGTGCCGTTGACGGGAACCAGTATGGTGGTTCCGGTCCGCAATACCGGCATCTTGCCGGTGGATCCGGCGCCTTTCAGCACCAGGCATAGCGGGCCGTCGAACCCTTCGGTGATGTCGTTCAGCGCCGGTGTGAACGACCCCTTCACCGTGAAAGCGTCTTCCAGGCCGAGCAGCAGCAGGCCGTAGCCTTTGCGGGCCTCCTCGGCGATCGTCGCGGCTGTCGCCCCGGATTCAGTGCGGGTGGTCAGATGGACTTTCGCGACCAAGGTGTCCTCGGCCTT
The DNA here is from genome assembly GCF_040321755.1 of Mesorhizobium sp. M0276. Classification (NCBI taxonomy): domain Bacteria; kingdom Pseudomonadati; phylum Pseudomonadota; class Alphaproteobacteria; order Hyphomicrobiales; family Phyllobacteriaceae; genus Mesorhizobium; species Mesorhizobium sp. M0276. The sequence goes on from NZ_JAMYSC010000029.1 coordinate 43,873, forward strand.
GCTGACGGCCTTTGCGCTCTTCCGCGCACCCTTCTTCACTTCCTTGACTGACTGTTCCGGGCCCTTGTCGCGGGTCGGGCCGGCGAGCTTGCCATCCTTGAGATGGAGCAAAGTGGTCGGCATGCCGCTGCCGCCGCCAACCAGTCCGGCGAGGTAGGCGGTGAACTTGCCGATCGGGCTGTCGTCGACCAGCAGCAGCAACCGCTCAAGCTTCGAGATGAAGCCGCGCTCGTCGAGCAATTCGCGGTCGACGCGCTGCTTCTCGACATCGTCGACAGGCAAGCGGCCGAGCGCCCAGCGCAACATTGGTGGCATGGCGAGCGTGGTGAGGGCGGCCATGGTGACGATCATGGTGAAGAGGTTGTGGGAGAGGATGTTCATCGACAGGCCGATGCTGGCGACGATAACCTCGGTCGAGCCGCGTGCGTTCATGGCGCTGCCGACGGCGATTGCCTCCTTCAGCGACATGCCGGCAATCCTGCCGCCGAGGAAGGCGCCGCCGAACTTGCCGATACTGGCAATGACCAGCAGCGCCAGCGTCAGCAGCGCCAGCGTCGGGTCGGCAAGCACGGTGAGGTCGGCTGACAGGCCGGCCATGCCGAAGAAGATTGGCATGAACAGCGCTGTGATGACGCCGCGCAATTGGCCCTCGATGTGGGCGGACAGGATCGGCGATTCGCCAACAAGGATGCCCGCGACGAAGGCACCGAGGACGGTGTGCACACCGATCAGATTGGTGATCAGCGCCATCACGCCCATGATGAGGAGGATGACGGTGATGACGGCGTATTCGCTGCGGAAAGAGTCGTTGCTCCAGCGGATCAGCATGAACACCAGCCGGCGGCCTATGGTGAAGGAGAACACCATGAACAGCGCCACCTCGGCGACCGTGGTGAGCAGCGGCAGCAGCTGCAGGCTGCCGTTGGTGGCGATGCCGAAGGTGACGGCGATGATGAGCCAGCCGATCGTATCCTCGATGATCGCCGATGAGATGATGACCTGGCCGAGATTGCGGCGCATGAAGTTCATTTCGCGCACCACCATGGCGACGATCTTGACTGAGGAGATCGATAGCGCCGTGCCCAGGAACAGCCCGGCGACGACGCGCTGCGTCGGGTTGGGCAGCAATGTGTCGGGCAGGAACTGCGCCAGTGCGAAACCGCAGACGAAGGGCACGACGACGCCGGTGATCGAGATAGAAAAGCAGGCCGCCCCCACCCGGCGCACGAGGCGCAGGTCTGTCTCCATGCCGGTCAAGAGCAGAAGCAGCAGAATGCCGAGCTGCGAGACCGCGTCGATCATGCTTTTCTGCGCCGGATCGGTCGAGAAGATCAGGTGCTGCGCGTCGGGCCACAGCCAGCCGAACAATGAGGGCCCGAGCAGGATGCCGCCGATGAGCTGGCCCATGACCGCCGGCTGACCGTGGCGCTGGAAGATCTCTCCGACACCCCGGCCGACCAGAAGCAGCAAGACGATCTCGGCGACGAACACCCCCTCCGCTGAGCCACCCATGCCCGAAGCGTGGCCTGCCGGCTGGGCGGCGAAGGTCGTGCCTGCCGACGCCAAACCGAATACGGCCAGCAAAAGGGCCGGCGCAATGCTGCGTGACGTCGTTGCCGATCGACAGGCCATGGATTCCCTCAAACGCCTCGGCAGACTGACCATCACAACGCGCGGGCCATCATTTGCGTTGCAGCCGCGTGTCACCAGACATCGACGTCAAACATGGACGTCGCCGAAGGAAAGTTCGCCGTCGTCGCCGGCCACGAAAAAGACGATGGCGAACAGCCCGGCATAGAATGCCGCCACAACGACCACGATCGCCACACCGGGAATGGGGCCAAGGGCGGCGCTGTCGACGGCCTCGCGAAGCGAACCGACAAACCCGGTCCTGAGGCCCACGGCCTGAAGACTGGGGGTCGATATCTTGACCATCCAGGCCAGCAGTAGGATCAGGAACAGGTAGATGTAGTTTCGCCGCAGGCGGCGCGCCAGCGCAGCGCGCTGCGACAGCAGAAACTTCGGCGCGCGCAGGCCTTCGCCGACGATGAGCAGCCAATCAGAGGCAAAGTCGGGTTGCGGGGAGAAGATCTGCGCGAAATAGTGACGCTCGAACTGGCGCACGCGAGCCCGATAGAAATCGAAGAAGCGATAGCGGCGCGCCTCGATCCACAGCAGCAGCAGGATCAGCAGCATGGCGAACAGCAGCACGCCGTGATGCGCACTGGCCGTGGACAGCGACACCGAAAGCAGCGCCGCCACCACCGTGATCGCCCAGTTCGTCGTCCGGTCGAGCCGATCTCGCCACCCCGCCATGCGCGCGATCTCAGCGCGATGAAAATGCGATAGCGTGTTGACCCGTTCGGCCGATGTAAGCACCGGCCCGATGGGCTTCGCCGACGCATCGTTCATAACGCCCTCCAACTGAGTAAAACGCCTCAGACTTGGTCTCGTTCCGCGGTGTCCGGATTTCGCACCGGCCGGCGGCCTCCGCCGTGACCGCCACGCGCGCCGGCGTGGCGGGCGCCACCGCAGTTCTACGATCACATTGCATTATCGGATCTTGACCCCACCGCGGCAAACCCCAAATCAATCATACCGGTGCCGACGCGGGCGCCGGCTTCATGGCGGCGCCGCGGAGAGTGGTGGTTTTGTGGCCGTCAAACTCGGGCACCAGGTAGCCGGAGGCGATGAAGGCCCGCGAGACCTGGTCCAGGGTGTTTCCCAGGTGGAGCGGATCGGAACAGAAGGGAGCGAAAAACAGAAAGCGCAAATGGGGTGTGGGTCGGACGGCGCATTGTCCCCCGGAGCATGGCATGTAAACGAACAAAAACCAGGATCAAGAAAGGAGCAATGCAATGACCATTCGTGATCTAATGCCATGGAGCCGCGACGCCAACCAGGCTTCTACCCTGTTTCGCGACCGCGACCAGGACCCGTTCATGAGCCTGCATCGCGAGATGAGCCGCCTTGTCGACGACATGTTTCGCGGCTTCGGCTCACGGCTTCCGTCCATGTTGTCTTCGGCCGGCGGTAGCTGGCCCAGCGTGGAAATCTCCGAAACGGACAAGGAGATCCGTGTGACGGCCGAGATACCCGGCATGGAGGATAAGGACATCGAGGTGTTGCTCGATGACGGCGTCCTGACGTTGCGCGGTGAAAAACAGGCCGAAACCGACGACAAGGAACGTCAGTTCTCCGAGCGGTTCTACGGCCGCTTCGAACGTCGCATTCCGATCGGTTTCGAAGTCGAAGAGGACAAGGTAGCGGCCGATTTCCGCAATGGCGTGCTGTTCGTCACTTTGCCGAAGTCCGAGAAGGCGCAGAGCAGGACAAAGCGCATTCCCATCGGCGGCAAGAGCACCAAACACTAGAATAGACCAGCAGCCGGGCGAGCAAATCGCGCACGCCCGGCATCAGTCACCGGATTTCGCGCCGGTCACATGGACCTTGAGTATCCCTCTGCCTTGGGCAAACATGGCGGAGAGGGCCGGGGGCGCGAAAATGAACAAGCCGATTTCTGCCGTATCGCCGCGCAAGGCGCCGATGGCGCTGACCAAGGAACTCGTCGCCCGCACCATGCGCGCGGTCGAGGATGCCGGGCCGACGCCGGGCATGGTCTACATGACCGACGCCGACTATGCGCGCGTCCGCGACGAGGTGCTGGCTTCGGCCCCGGTGGGGCCCACAAGGCTGTTCGCCTATGGTTCACTGTTGTGGAATCCGGTTGGCGAATTGCGTGGCGGCGAAAGGGCGGTGGCAACGGGCTGGCATCGGTCCTTCTGTTTCACCGTCAAGCGTTTTCGCGGCACGGTCGAGCGGCCCGGCCTGATGATGGCGCTCGATCGTGGCGGCCAGTGCCAGGGCATGGTGTTCGAGATCGCCGAACCGGTGGCGGCCAATCTCGAAGCGCTGCTGCGCCGCGAGATGACCGTTCTGCCCGCCGTCAACGTGCCGCGCTGGCTGCGGGTCAGGACAGGTGACGGCCTATGCCGCGCGCTTGGCTTCGTCGTCGATCCCGCCAATCCGCGTTATGCCGGCAAGCTCGACAAGCAGGTGATCGCGGCAACGCTGGCCACGGCCGTCGGCCATTGGGGCTCGGGCGCTGAATATCTGTTCGCGACCACCCGTCACCTCGAAGCCTGCGGTATCCGCGACCGTAATCTTTGGCGATTGCAGGAACTGGTGGCCGAGGAGATAGGCCGCTTCACCCATCCCTGAGCCAAACCAGCATTTCGCCAGGCTCGCGGTTGTCCCAGGCGAAGTAGGGAATGGCGGTCAGGCGCGTCTCGGTAGTGGCCGGCGGTTCGGGCCTGTAGAGCCCGCTTTGCCATCCGTCTGCGGCATCGGCAAGTGCTGTAGCCGACAGCGTCACCACGCCGCCGAGAAGCTCGGGCCGGTGCTGCGCTTCGAGGCTGGCCGTCCTTGGCAGCGTCAGCCGATGCAGCTGGCTGTCATTGTCGGTCGCCTCGACGCAGTAGATCAGCGGCCCGCGCGACAGCGCGACGCGGCCGGCATCCTGGCGCACCTGCGGGTTGGCGTAAAGCCGCTCGATCGGCATTTCGAGATCGAGCCGCACCTGGTCGCCCTTCTTCCATGTCCGTCGGATCGCCGCGTAGCCGTCGCTGGTGACATCCGCCAACTTGACCGCCTCACCATTGACCTTGAGCGCAGCGTCGGTGCTCCACGCCGGGATGCGCAGGTGCAATGTGAACGCAATCGGCGCCTGCGGCTCGATCGTGATCTCGACGGCACCGTCCCAGGGATAGCGGCTTGCCTGCGTCAGGCTCACCGGCACGCCTGATATATCGAAGCGGGCGGTCGAGTCGCCATAGAGATGGACGGCCAGCGCGTCGTCGGCCAGGCTGTAGAAATAGCTGCCGATCGAGGCGACCATGCGCCCGATATTTGGCGGGCAGCAGGGGCAGCGGTGCCACTTCCACCTGTTGTGCTTGCCCCGGCTTTCCAGCGGGTTTTCATAGAAGAACAGCGAGCCGTCGAGCGACAGGCCCGAGATCGAGCCATTGTAGAGGGCGCGTTCCATCATGTCGGCATAGCGGGCATTCGGCCCCATGCCGAGCATGCGGTTCGCCCAGAACACCAGTCCGACCGCGGCACAGGTCTCGGCATAGGCGCTTTCGTTGGGCAGATCGTAGTCGCTGGTGAAACCTTCATTGTGAGCCGACGGCCCGAGCCCGCCGGTGATGTAGAGGCTCTTGGTGGTGAGATCGTCCCACAGATGGTCGAGTGCCACTCGCAAGCTGTCGTCGCCATATTCGGTGGCGATGTCGGCCATGCCCGAATAGAGGTACATCGCCCTGACCGCATGGCCGACCACCTTGTCCTGCTCGCGCACTGGAATGTGCGACTGGCTGTATTCATAGGTCTTGAAATGGTAGGCCTTCGGGTCGGCGCCGCGGGCGCGGGCCTCCTCGTCGAAATAATGCGGCTGCTGGCCGCGCTGGTCGATGAAGTATTTGGCGAGATCCATGTATTTTCGCTCGCCGGTCACCCGCGCCAGCTTGACCAGCGCCAGCTCGATCTCCTCGTGGCCGCAATAGCCCTTCTTCTTGCCGGGTTCGGGGCCGAGCACCGACGCGATATGGTCGGCATAGCGGCACATGATGTCGAGCAGCTTGCGTTTTCCCGTCGCCTGGTAATAGGCGACCGCACCCTCGATGAGGTGGCCGGCGCAATAGAGTTCATGGCAGTCGCGCAGATTGGTCCAGCGCTTGCCGGGCTGGATGCGCTGGTACCAGCTCGAGAGATAGCCGTCCTCCTGCTGCAGTTTGCCGTACATGTCGATGACGGCATCGATCTTCTTCTCCAGTTCTGGATTCTTGCGCCGGTAGAGCGAATAGGCCGCGGTCTCGATCGTCTTGCCGAGATCGGAATCCCAGAACATCTGCGTGGTCACCGTCGACCCGGTGAATTCCGCGCCCTGGCGGTCGGCTTCGTCGGGCGAGGGCGAGTGGAAAGGAATGACGACGCCGGGCGAGGGCCGGTCCGGGTCGATCTGCTCCAGCATGCGGGCCTCCACGCAGCGATCGTAGAGGATATCGGCGGTGCGCGTGGCCACCGCGTCGGCGCGTTCGCCCCAGAAGCCGTGCACGTCGACCTGCGGCACCGGCAGCGGGCGGAAGGCGAGCTTTGGTTTTCCGGTTTTTGCGGATGGCGATGCGGTCATGTACTCACTCCATTCGGTCTGTTTATTTGATGGCCCCGGCCATCAGGCCGCGGATGTAGAAACGCTGCAGGACCAGGAACAGGATGAGGCAGGGCACCATCATCACGGTGACGCCCGCCTGCACCGCACCCCAGTCGATGGCGCCGAAGCGGCCCGACTGCAGCGCGGTCATCATCACCGGCAGCGTGAACTTGGACTGGTCGGTCATCAGCACGAGGGCTGCGAGGAATTCGTTCCAGGCGCCGAGGAAGGCAAATAGCGCGATGGTGACGACGCCCGGCCAGACCAGCGGCAGCATCACCTTCAAAAGCATGGTGAGATTGCCGGCACCGTCCATGCGGGCGGCTTCCTCGATCTCGCGCGGCACCGCGTCGAATGCATTGCGCATCATGAAGATGGAGAACGGCAGCTGCAGCGTCACATAGACGCCGACCAGGCCGGTCAGCGTGTTGTGCAGGCCAAGCTTGGTCAGCACCAGGAAGATGGGCGTCAGGATCGACTGGAACGGGATCATGATCGTCGATAGGATGAGGATGAAGACCAGGTCCTTGAACGGAAACCGGAACCGCGAAAAACCGTAACCGGCCAGCACGCTGACAGCGACCGACAGCAGCACGGTCATCACCGAGACGTAGATGCTGTTTTGCGCCGAGACCCAGAGCCCGTCGCCGAAGCTGTTGAGCGTGGCGTAGTTCTCCAGCGAGAAGCCTGACGTCGGCCAGGGCGGCAGCGGCGGCAGGCGTGCCTCGGCGGCTGGCTTGAACGCCGACAGCACCGCCCACACGATCGGCGCCGCAAACAGCACCGAGGCGATGATGCCGGTCGAATGCTCGCCGATGCGAGCCAGGAGCCGGCGGTTGCGGGAAGCGGCCTGCGCCATCAGTCGAGCCCCTCCGGCTTGCGCAGCAGCCACAGCTGGACGAGGCTGAGCGCCACCAGGACGACGAGCAGCACCATCGAGAGCGCGGCACCATAGCCGAGCTTGAACGAGACGAAAGACTGGTTGAAGATCCAGTAGACGGCCGTCAGCGTCTGGTTGCGCGGACCGCCACGCAGGATGATGTAGAACTGGTCGAAAGCGAGGATCGAGCCGGCGACCGACAGGATCAGCGACAGCGCCAGTGTGCGGCGCATCAGCGGCAGGGTGATCGCGCGGAACCTGGCGAACGGCCCGGCGCCGTCGATGACTGCGGCCTCCTGCAGGTCCTGCGGGATCGACTGCAGGCCGGCCATCAGGATGATCATGGTGAAGCCGGCGACCTTCCAGACGACCATGGCGATGATCGACCAGAAGGCCGGTTGGAAGGTGGCCAGCAGGTTGAATTTCTTGTCGATCAGGCCGAGATCGTAGGCGGCCGGGCTGAACAGGCCGGAATCGACATTCAAGAGCCATGACCAGAGCAGGCTGGCCGAGGCGAAACCGACCACCGCCGGCATGAAGAACATGGTCCGGTAGAGGTTGGTCAGCGGCCGCGGCCGTTCGACGAACAGCGCCAGCGGGAACGCCACCACGAAGATCGCGATGGTGACAATCACGGTGTAGTAGGCGGTGAAGCGCAGCGCGTTCCAGAACCTTGTGTCGCGCAGGATAGCGACATAGTTGCCGAGGCCGACATAGCTGTGCTCGCCCATCAAGGGCCAGTTGTGCAGCGACATCCACGCCGTCATGCCGAGCGGTATCAGGAAAAAGACGACGACCAGCGCGATGGCCGGCGCGACATAGAGCAGGCCGATCCATTGCCGGCCGGCGCCGACGAGTTTTCGGGAGCGGGGCGGCGCGGTGATGGTTGCGATGGAGGTCATGGCTGCTCTGCTCTTGCTTTCCGTTCCCCTTGTGAGGAGGGAATTCCAGCTTGGGTTCCTCCCCCCCGCCAGAGGGGGGGGTGAGGTGGCCGCGACGCGGCCGGAGAGGGGGCCTTCGTAGGGCGCAGTCCCCCTCTCCGTCTCGGCTTCGCCGAGCCACCTCTCCCCCACTCACGTGGGGGCGAGGAACCCAAACTGGATAGGCCGAGCGGATGTCTCAAAGCTTCCATGTCGAATAGCCTGCACTGACGGATGCGATGTCATCCTTCCCTCAAGGGGGAGCTGGGGCGGCCACCCGCCCAGGGAGACGAGCGGGCGGCCGGCAGACGCCGCTACTTCTGCGGCGCCTGGTCGATGATCGACTGCATCGTCTCCTGCGCATTGGCGATCGCGCCGTCGACGTCGTCGCCGAAGAAGACCTCGTTGATCATCTGCGTCCACGGCCCGTTGGCGGAGTTGATCAGGTCGTTGAACACCACCGAATAGGGCGTGCGGCCCTTGGCCATGGCCTCGGCGGCGACCTGGTAGCGCGGATCGAGATCCTTCAGCGCTTCCTTGGCGATGTCGCCGCGCACCGGCAGGCTGCCGTATTTGGCGAGGATGGTCTGGCCCTCGAGCGAATAGGCGAAATCGAGGAATTCTTTCACCACGGGCAGTTTCGTGGTGCCCTTGGTGACGACGAAATTGTCGCCGCCAGCAAAGGACGACCAGCCGCTATCCTTGCCCGGCAGGAAGGTGACGCCATAGTCGATATCGGGATACTGGGTGTTGAGCGCGCCGATGGCGAAGGCGCCGGACGGCGAGATGCCGATATTGCCGGCAGCGAAGGCGGCGAAGAAATTAGCGCCGGTGTCGGTCTGCGCGCCTGCCGGCACCAGATCCTTCTTGACCATCGAGCGGTAGAGATCGATGGCCCCGCGCAATTGCGGGCTGTCCAGCGTCGCCTTCGAGCCATCTTCCGAAAGGATGTCGCCGCCCGACGCCCAGATCAGCGGCGTGAAGGTGAAGATGTTGCAGCCGCCGCAATTGCCCGAGAAGTAAAAGCCCTTGATGTTACCGCCGAGCGCGTTGACCTTCTCGGCGTCGGCCGCGATCTCGGCCCAGTTGGTCGGCCCCTTCTCAGGGTCGAGGCCGGCCTGCTTGAACAGCTTCTTGTTCCAGATCAGCACCGAGGCGTCGGCGGAGAACGGCAGGCCGTAAATGTGGTCCTTGTAGGTGCCGGTCTTCACATGCGCCGGCGACAGGCTGGCGAAATAGGGCAGGGACTTGGCCCAGTCGGTGATATCCTCCAACTGGCCGGCAGCGGCGAAGGATGGCGTGTAGATCAGGTCGAGCGACAGCGCGTCCGGAGCAGTGCCGCCGGCGGCCGCAGCGCCATATTTCGGGATGATCTCGGCATTGGGGATGATGTCCAGCTTGACCTGGTTGGTGTGCGCCTTGTTGTAGGCGTCGACGATCCTCGGCATGAAATTCGAGCCGTCGGCGCGTACCCAGATGTTGGCCGTCTCGGCGGCGGCAGTACCGAGACCGCTACCCAGAACGGCAGCGGCCAGGGCCAGTTTGGCAATCAGGTTCCTCATATTCTCCTCCTCCAGGTTTGACCGCGCTCCGCGGCTTGGCGCCGATTGCGCGGCGCTTGGTTTTCAGCCATCCAGCGGATGGCCGCATGACTGCCGCACCACCAGCCGGCACGGCAGTTTTCGAATGCCCGGCGCGGCGGGCTTGCCGCCGACCAGCGAAAGCAGGGTCAGCCCGGCCTCGCGCCCGAGTGCGACCAGGTTCATGTCGATGGAGGTCAGCGGCGGGCGCGTTGCCTCGGCCACGATCTCCCAATTGTCGAAACCGATGACGCCGACATCGCGGGGAACGTTCAGGCCGCGCTCGCGCAAGGCATCGATAACGCCGCGCGCGATCTGGTCGTTGCCGCAGAAGACGGCGTCCGGCCTCTCGCTCTTGCCGTCGAATAGCTGCGCCACCGCCGCGTGGCCCCAGGCTTCCGACCAGGAGCCGAGCAGCGGCTCGGTGACCGGCAGGCCGTTTTCGATCAGCACGTCGCGGTAAGCCTGGGCGCGGGCGTGCACCACGGCAAAGCTCGCTGGGCCGGTGACATGGGCGATGCGCTTCCAGCCCAGCCGGCAAAGGTGCTCGACCGCCAGCCGGGCGCCGTCGGAATCGTCCGAAACGAAGGCGACGGCGTCGGGATCGGGCTGCGTGAAGGCATAGATCACCGGGACGCGCAGATTGCTGAGGTCGACGGGCAGATGGCGGTCGATGCGCTTGCCGGTGGCGATGATGCCGTCGACGCGCTTGTCGAGCATGGCATCGACATGCATCTGACCCAGCCGCGGATCCTCCTCGACATTGCACAGGAACACCGACACGCCATTGTCGACCAGCGCGTCCGAGATGCCCGACATCAGCGGCAGCGAGAAGCGGCCATAGGTATCATTGGTGAGCAGGCCGACAGTGAAGCTGCGCCGCCGGAGCAGGCTCTGCGCCAGGCTGTTGGGCCGGAAGCCGAGGCGCCGCGCCGTCTCGCGGATGCGTTCGCGCGTTTCGCCGGTCATTCGCCCCTGGTTGTTGAGCGCCTTCGAGGCGGTAGCGACGCTGACACCGGCCTGCGCGGCCACGTCACGCAAGGTGACTGGCTTGGAAAAGGCCGGAACAGGCAGATCGTCCGATGGCATCGCGCCGAGAATCCTTAGCTGGGAAAAGGTTTTCTCTTACTGGTCCGAGCGAGGCCGGCACGCGGCCAAGCCCGATCGGAAATGTTTGGAAAAACCTTTTCTCAAACCAAGGCTAAGCCAGATCTGATGGTCGTTCAAGCGGAAAAATGGTCTGGACAGGGCAATGACTTCAGGTTTGGAATTCGCCCCGATGGTCGAGGAGATGGATCTCGGCTGATCCGCCGGAACCGGCTGCCGTCAGGCCGCACCATTGAGTCCGCGACCTCATCGCCTGAGTTGCCGTTGAGCGCGAGCCAGATGATCCAGGGAATTGAACCACGATGGAACCGGCACTGCTTTCGACAACAGCGGCGACAGCGACGATGTTCGCCAAGCGACCGCCGCGGTCATACAGGCTGATTCGGCCTGGACCAGTTTTCATTGACATCGCGAGGATAAGTGTGTATTTATACACACATGAAGAGCGCCGATATGATTGCAAGATTAGTTGGCGATGGATGGTTCGAAGTTGCTCGAAAAGGCAGTCATGCTCAGTTCAAGCATAACGACAAACCGGGACGGGTCACTGTTCCGCACCCCAAGCGAGACATACCCATCGGCACCCTGCGCAGTATCGAAAAGCAGTCCGGATTGAGACTGAGGTGAGAGACATGAAGCAGTATATTGGACTTATCCATAAGGATGGCGAAAGCGACTTCGGCGTGTCTTTTCCTGATTTTCCTGGCGTGATTACGGCAGGTAAGGACTTGGATGACGCGCGAGTTATGGCCGAAGAGGCCCTTGCCTTTCATGTGGAAGGGCTTGTCGAAGATGGGGAGGCTATTCCAGAACCCTCGTCTCTAGCCGAGGTTATGGCGTCGTCTGTCAACCGCGATGGTGTCGCCATTCTAGTTGGCCTGAAAACCGAAGCAAAAAAGGCGGTGCGGGTAAACGTCACTCTACCAGATGACGTTCTTCAGCGAATAGATGCCTTCGCCGAGGCTCATGGTTACACCCGTTCTGGATTTCTCGCCAAAGCGGCAGTGAAGGTAATGGAACTCGAGGCTACCTAACCCACCTTTCGTGACGAAAGGTGGGCGGAACTTCAGAGGCCAGCAGCGCTTTCACTTGGAAGCGTCTTGGCCTCGACGATCATGACCCTGCGTTGCGTGACCATCGATACCCAAGACTGGAGCCGTGAGCGCCACGGACCCGGCGTTAGGACGCGCGGAGGGCAGGGCGCAGGCCCTGATCGCCGTCGCCGCCATTCGGTCCTCAGCCGAAATCGGCTGCCGTCAGCACATACATGCTCCTGTGGGTGCGGTCGTAAGCCCTCGACGCCACTTCGCGGATGGCGCGGCCCTCGGTGTCGAATGTGGCGAGGTAACCGGCCTCATTGGCTGCGGCTGCTGGCTGCATCTTCGCCATCGCGTCGGCGGCGACCGAAAAGGAGATCTGGAACATGCCATCATAGCCGACGAAACGGATGCGCTGGCCGGCCTCGTCATAGCTGCGGCTACGGTTGGGGAAGGTGAGACTCATGTCTTGGCCTCCGTGGCTTTCTTGGTCACCCGCTTCTTCTTCGGCGTAGGATTGAGAGCCTCGGCGACGCGGTCAGCCTCTTCCTTGGCCAGCCGCAGTTCCCTGAGCCTTGCCGTCTTGATCTCCCGGGCCCTCGCTTCGGACATATATTCGGCGGTTGCCTTGTTTTTCTCCGCTGTCTTCTTCTGCTTGTCGACAAAGCGGGCTTCAGCTTTTTCCATGATCGTCTGATTGCCTTCGGCCATCGAAGAAATCTCCCTTGTACCTGAAATCGTGAAAGTGAACTCGTCCGACAAATAGGCACTCGATCGGCAAAATTCAATCTTTTGAATTATTTGACGATCTGCGGATATCACGAAACCGGCCGCCGAAATAATACTTTTGAATATTTAATTCGGGCGCGAATAATTTTTGGCACTCCTATCTATCGAGTGCCAATGCGTCTATAGAAAGGGGGCGTGGCCGCCTGTGCCGGCCCCAGAAAGAATGTTCCCATGAAATTTCGGCCACTCCACGACCGCGTCGTCATTCGTCGCGCCGAAGGCGATATCAAATCCAAGGGCGGTATCATCATCCCGGACAATGCCAAGGAAAAGCCCGCGGAAGGCGAAGTCATCGCCGTTGGGCCTGGCGCCCGTGACGAAAACGGCGCGCTTGTTCCACTCGACGTCAAGGCAGGCGACTTCATCCTGTTCGGCAAATGGTCGGGCACCGAGGTCAAGATCGATGGCGAGGACCTTCTGATCATGAAGGAAGCTGACATCATGGGCGTCATCGACAAGAGCGAGACTGGCGTGATCGACAAGAGCGAGACGGGCGTCATCGACAAGAGCGCGGCCGCCAAGAAAGCTGCCTGATCTCATTTTCTCCGACCGAACTGGATAAAAATCATGTCTGCCAAGGAAATCAAATTCTCCACCGATGCGCGCGACCGCATGCTGCGCGGCGTCGAGATCCTCAACAATGCTGTGAAGGTCACGCTCGGTCCCAAGGGCCGCAACGTCATCCTCGACAAGGCCTATGGCGCTCCGCGCATCACCAAGGACGGCGTCACCGTCGCCAAGGAAATCGAGCTTGCCGACAAGTTCGAGAACATGGGCGCGCAGATGGTGCGCGAAGTCGCCTCGAAGACCAACGATCTGGCTGGTGACGGCACCACCACCGCTACGGTGCTGGCCGCATCGATCCTGCGCGAAGGCGCCAAGCTGGTCGCCGCCGGCATGAACCCGATGGACCTCAAGCGCGGCATCGACCAGGCAGTTTCCGCCGTGGTCAAGGAAATCCAGGCCCGCGCCAAGAAGGTCAAGTCGTCGGCCGAAATCGCCCAGGTCGGCACCATCGCCGCCAATGGCGATGCCAGCGTCGGCGAGATGATCGCCAAGGCGATGGACAAGGTCGGCAATGACGGCGTCATCACCGTCGAGGAAGCCAAGACCGCCGACACCGAGCTCGACGTCGTCGAAGGCATGCAGTTCGACCGCGGTTATCTCTCGCCCTATTTCGTCACCAATGCCGACAAGATGCGAGCCGAGCTGGAAGAGCCCTACATCCTCATCCACGAGAAGAAGCTCGGCAATCTGCAGGCGATGCTGCCGATCCTCGAAGCGGTGGTGCAAAGCGGCAAACCGCTGCTGATCATCTCCGAAGACGTCGAAGGCGAGGCACTCGCCACGCTGGTCGTCAACAAATTGCGCGGTGGCCTCAAGGTCGCGGCGGTCAAGGCGCCGGGTTTCGGCGACCGCCGCAAGGCGATGCTGGAAGACATCGCCGTGCTGACATCGGGCCAGATGATCTCCGAGGATCTCGGCATCAAGCTCGAAAACGTCACCGTCGAAATGCTCGGCCGCGCCAAGCGCGTGCTGATCGAGAAAGACACCACCACGATCATCGACGGCGCCGGCACCAAGGCGACCATCCAGGCGCGCGTCGCCCAGATCAAGGGCCAGATCGAGGAGACGACCTCCGACTACGATAAGGAAAAGCTGCAGGAGCGGCTGGCCAAACTCTCCGGCGGCGTTGCCGTCATCCGCGTCGGCGGCGCAACCGAGTCGGAAGTCAAGGAAAAGAAGGACCGCATCGACGATGCGTTGAACGCAACGCGCGCCGCGGTTGAAGAAGGCATCGTGCCGGGCGGCGGGGTGGCACTGCTGCGTGCCAGGTCGGCACTGGCCGGCTTGAATGGCGCCAATGCCGATGTCACCGCGGGCATCTCGATCGTGCTTCGGGCTCTGGAAGCGCCGATCCGCCAGATCGCCGAGAATTCCGGCGTCGAAGGCTCGATCGTCGTCGGCAAGCTGATCGACAGCAAGGACCACAATCAGGGCTTCGACGCCCAGAACGAGGTCTATGTCGACATGATCAAGGCGGGCATCGTCGACCCGGCGAAAGTGGTGCGCACCGCGCTGCAGGATGCCGGCTCGATCGCAGCCCTTCTGATCACCGCCGAAGCGATGATCACCGACATTCCGGCCAAGGATGCCGCACCTGCGGGTGGCGGTGGCGGCGGCATGGGCGGCTACTAAGATTCGGCCGGCCTGCGAAAGGTGATTTCATAAAAGCCACCTTTCAGACCTGTCCTGAATTCAGCCACCCCGGCTCTTCAATGGAGCCTGGATAACTACCGCCGGGGGTATTTTCTCCCGGCGTGCAGGCCTCTAGCCCAGGAGACGGATCCATGATCACGTTCGTGCGGAAGCCAGAGACGGTCGTCACGACCGAAAATACCGAGGAAAGCCGCTTCGACCGCATCCGCAGGATTGCCGCCGACAAGCACAAGAAATCCGATTTCAACACGCCGAAGCCATCAAAGAGCGAACCCAAACGCCCGATGTGAATCTGCGGCGCCGCCGCCACTTTTCGGCCCGAGCTCGATGCCATTGGCCGAGCCGAGATCCAGCCAGATCACTTCCGCAATCCGGTGGCTGCTAACGGCCTGTCTGGTATTGTCATTACATTAGCTAAGGCGCATATTTCTCAGGCAGCGGGCCCTCGGCCGCCAACGCGTCCAAGGGCGCCTGCGATTGTTACCGAAAAATCACTCCGTGCCGCTCGAATTATGGAGCAGCCACGAGACAGTGACATTTGGAGGAAATACCCATGAAAGTGACTATTTTGGCAAACTATGCGCCTCATGCCGCCAAAGGATTGATGCAAGGCTCGGACAGGCAAGCTGCGGTCAAGGCGCTTTTTGAAAGCGTTGGCGGCAAGATGACCAGCATGATGTTCACGCGCGGCATCTATGACGTCGTCGTCAATGGCGAGGTGCCGGACCAGTCAGCGGGGATTGGCATGTCCCTTGCGGTGCGAGCGAGCGGCTCGCTGACCGAGATGGTTGTTCTGGAAGAACTCGACATGAAGGCAGTGCTCGCGGCCGCCAACAAGGCAGCCGGCGCGTACAAACCCGCCGGCTGATGGACTTGCCTTCTTGATCAAGGCAGCACGGTTCGATGGACGTGCCGTGCTGCCGAGTGTCGGACAGGCATCTTCTTCCGACTTTCGCTGCGACTGGAGTTCAAGCTAGTATCGTCCGGTGGTCGTTTGGTGCAGAGAGCTTGCGGAAACGCAACCGCGATTCTGACTACGGAGACAAGCCATGCTTGCGGCCAAAGCCATCGACACCTCAGACAAGGCCGCGTTCTATCGCGACCTTGCAGCCCAGCTTAAGGCGCTGCTCGACGGCGAGCGCGATTCGATCGCCAACGCCGCCAACACCGCGGCGCTGATCTTCCAGATGGTGCCGGATCTCAACTGGGCTGGGTTCTATTTCCTGCAATCGGACGAGGAAATGGTACTCGGGCCGTTCCAGGGCAAGCCGGCCTGCGTGCGCATCGCCGTCGGCAAGGGTGTGTGCGGAACCGCGGTCGAACTCGGCACCTCGATGCTGATCAAGGATGTGCATGATTTCCCCGGCCACATCGCCTGCGACGCCGACTCGCGCTCGGAACTGGTCGTGCTGCTGGAGGACGATGAAGGCGTCTTCGGCGTGCTCGATCTCGATAGCCCGCTGCCGGCCCGCTTCGACAAGGCCGACCAGGCCGGCATTGAGACGCTGGCGGCGATCTATGCAGCGGCGAGTTCGTTCGAGGATTAGGGCATGCTGATATTCAGGTGAGGCCGGGCTGCGAACGGCGGCTTCCTGCGCTTCCGGTGCTCACGTACTTAAGTACGCTCCGCTCCGGTTCTCGGAAGCCATCGTTCTCGCCCCGGCCTGACCTGAATATCAGCATGCCCTGGCCCGGTCTGGACTAGGCGAATTTCACCAGCATCAGGCTGAAGCAGCCGATGAACAGGAAGGCCGAGAAGGCCAGCGCCAGCGGGCGCAGGCCGCGCGAGCGCAGCTGCGAAATATCTGCCTGCAGGCCCATGGCGGCCAGCCCCATGGTCAGCATGATCGTGGTGGCGAGCGCCATTGCCGACTTCATTTCGGCCGGCATGGTGACCAAGCTGTTCAGCGCGACGACGGCGACAAAGGCGGCGACGAACCAAGGCATGGGCGGCTGTGCGGCCGACTGACCGCTGCTTTTGCGGCGGGCCATCAGGCCGAGCGTGATGACCATCGGCGCCAGCATGGCGACGCGGGTCAGCTTGGCGACGGTGGCGATCTCGCCGGACTGGGTGCCGTTCTGGAAGCCGGCGCCGATGACTTGCGCCACCTCATGGATCGAAGCGCCGGCCCACAGGCCGAAAGCGTGCTGGTCGAGGCCGAGCATAGGCGCCATGAGCGGGAAGCCGAGCATGGCGACGGTGCCGAACAGAGTGATCGACGCGACGGCGTAGGTGACGTCCTCGTCGCGCGCATCGGTGACGATGTTGGTGGCGACGATGGCCGAGGCGCCGCAGACCGAAGTGCCGGCGGCGATCAGCTGCGCCAGCTTGGCGTCGACGCCGATCAGCCGGCCAAGCGTGATGGTGAAGACGAAGGTGGCGCCGAGCGTAGCCGCCACGATGCTGACGCCGTAGGCGCCAATCGATACCATCTGGCCAAGCGTCAGCTGGAAGCCGAGCAGCACGATGGCAAAGCGCAGCAGCCGGCGCTGCGAAAACGCGATGCCGGCTTTGGCGTGGGCGGGCGTGCCGAGCACGTTGGAATAGATCATGCCGGCGACGACGGCGGTTATCATCGGGCTGAACAAAGCGAAACCTGAGACATTGCGGGCCGAGAAGGCGACCCCGGTGATCATCGCGACCAAGACGATGCCTGGCACGATGCCGCTCCATTTGAGAGATTTTTGTCCCCGGGGAAGATCGGCAGAAATCAGGCTTTTCGGAATATCGTTCGCAATGTGGGTAAAGGAAGACAATGCAATGCTCCGGGCTGGTATCGCGGAGGAATGCCATTCCAGAACCAATCTTTCCAACGAATTATTTTCGTTAGAACGATCGATTTTTACGAACGATTGTCAGACTAAAGCTGCGCTTCGATGGCCGCCTTGTCGATCACCGACCAGACGTGCCTGATCCTGTCGTCGAGAAATTCGTAGAAGACGTTCTCGCTGAAGGAGACCTTCCTGCCGTTGACGGGCAGGCCGAGGAAGTCTCCGATCGGCGTGCAGTTGAATTGGAGCCGGCTGGCTATGAAGGGCGTATCCGAAATCAGCAGCTGGATGTCGAAATAGAGGTCCGGAATCTCGGATAAATCCCGCTCCAGCTTTTTGCGGTAACCCGCCAGCCCGACCCGGTCGCCATTATAGTGCACCTCGTCATGGACGAACCGATGCAGGTTGCGCCAATCCTGATTGTTGAGGCAAGCGATGTAGCCTCGATAGTTGTCAGCCAGCTCTGTGTCGGTCACGGCAACGCTCCGGCGCTTGCGTCTTGGAAGAGGTGACGCTCGAGCAAGAAGATAGAGCGACGGCAGGTTCAATCCAGATGGATTGTGCTGTTGGAAGAGGTCGGCATCAACGAGATCCGTGTTGACCGACGGCGTATCGAGGACGCGAGGCTTGCGCCCGGATCGGGCGGGAACATCTCAGTTTGAAATTTGGCCTTGTGCGAACTCGCGTCTTGCGGCCGTGAAGACCTCGCGGGCCGCATCCGCATTCATGACGGCGATTGCAAGGCCTACGATGATATCTGGCCAAGCCGAATTCCACACGAACGCCGTGACCAGGCCGGCGGCAATGATTGCGACATTCGCCAGGACGTCGTTGCGGGCCGACAGGAATGCTGCATGGGTAAGGCTGCCGCTGTGATGGCGATAGCGGGCCAGCAACAGCGCGCACGACAGGTTGACGAGGATCGCGCCAACCGCGGTGAGCGTTAGCGGAACGGGCGCTGGCGGAATCGGAATGTTGAATTTCTCCCAGGCCGTCCATAACGTCGCCAAAGCCGGGATCAGAAGTACTCCCGCCAGCGCCATTCCGAGCCGCGCTCTGTTGCGCATAGTCCAGCCCAGCGCAACCATGATCAGGAGGTTGACGGATGCATCCTCCAGAAAATCGATGCTGTCCGCGAACAGCGATACCGATCCGATCCAAACGGCTACGGCAAACTCGATTCCGAAATAGGCGAGGTTCAGGATGGCGACCATCCGCACCGCCTTGTTCAGCGTCCCGGTCATATTCTGTCCATCGATCAATTGCCGTTACCGCGAGACCTGCAACGAATCCATGACGTGAGACATTACCGATTGAGCATCCGCCTTGACAGCGCCACGCTTCATGCCCCAGCGTGACGGCATGTTCGTCTTTTCGCTCATCAACACCAAGCGGCGCCGCCCCTGCGCCGTGCGGAGCGGCAAGCTGATTGCGCGACGACGAAGGCCGGCACGATAGCCCGGTTCGTTCGTTTCCAGCCCCGTCCGCCTCAAGCAGGCCGGCGGGGTTTTCATATTCTGGAGCATTTTCATGACAATCGTCTCTTCCATCCGGTTTCGGCCAGCCGTGCCGGCGGATGCCGCCGCGATCAGGGATATCGTTCGGGCCGCCTATGCCAAATGGGTGCCGGTGATCGGCCGCGAGCCGCTGCCGATGCGCACCGACTACGACAAGGCCGTTGCCGAGCATTCGTTCGATCTTGCCGTCGAGGTGGCCGTATCGTCGGGATGATCGAAACCATCCTGGCCGACGATCATCTCTGGATCGAGAACGTCTGCGTCGCACCGGATGCGCAGGACAGGGGGATCGGCCGGCTGTTGCTGGAGCGGGCCGAGCAACAGGCAATAGAAGCGGGCCGCCTCGAGCTTCGCCTGCTGACCAATGGCGCGTTCGAAACCAATGTGTCGCTCTACAGGAGGCACGGCTATGTCGTGGACCGGGAAGAGCCGTTCATGAGTGGCGTGACGGTCTATATGAGCAAGAGACTCACGGGCTGATATGGGCGGCCGGGTACATCCTCGGGCCGTTGCGCCTTTTCGGTACGAAGCGGCGGAATAGACTCGGCTCGGCGAGCGCCGTCTTGCCAATTGGCAGATACATGCTATATATCTGTCAATAGCGAGGAGCAAAATGCAGCTTCAGTCCATAGTCACCACGCCGGCCGCAGCGGGAAGTGTCATATCAGACGACGAGGCGGGCGCGCTCGCGCGCACCACGGTCAATTTGTTCAAGGCCTGGAATCTCACGGACCTGGAGGCATGCATCCTGCTCGGCGGCATGTCGGCCCGCACTTGGGCACGTTGGAAGACTGGGGCACGCTGGAAAGAAGGCGGCATCGGCAGGATCGACCGCGACCTGCGTACCCGCATGGCGCACCTGATGGGCATCCACAAGGGCCTGCGCTATCTCTTTACGGAGCCGGCGCGCGGCTATGCCTGGATCCGCAAGCCCAATGCCGCCTTCGGCGGCCAGTCGGCTCTCGACCTTATGCTGCGTGGCGAAATTTCCGATCTTGCCGCGATGCGCGAATGGCTCGACGCGGAGCGTGGTGCATGGTGAGTGGACTTGCGGTCCGTCGCCATGTCCACTGGCAGCAGACCTTCCGCATCATTCGGTCCATCCATCCGCCGATCGACCTTTTCGAGGACATTGCCGATCCGCGCGACTGGGAAGCGCTAGCCTCCGTCGAGGAGAAAACCAACCCGCGCATAAGGTTCGAGATCGGCGATCTCGGCAAGGTGGCTGCCGCAAGACGGGTTTCCGGACCCGGCTCCAGCTTCGTGATGGCGCCCTTCGTGCACTGCTCGACGCTGCGGCCGGGGCGCTTCTCGGATGGCAGCTATGGCATCTACTATGCCGGCGACAGCGAGGAGGTGGCGCTGGCCGAGACCGTCCACCACCACCAGAAATTCATGCGCGCCACCAACGAGGATCCGGGCTGGACTGCGGATTTCCGCGTGCTGATCGGCAGCGTCGACCGCGATCTCGATGACGTCAACGCGGTGCCCGGCGTGCTCGACCCGGACGACTATTCCGCCTCGCAGACGGAAGGGCGGGCGCTGCGCGCGGCCGGTAGCGACGGGCTGGTGTGGAGCAGCGTGCGCATGCCCGGCGGGGGCTGCATCGGCATCTTCTGGCCTGATGTCATCACCATTCCGGTGCAAGGCCGCCACTACAGCTACCACTGGGACGGTGCCCGCGTGGACTTCGTGCGCCAGCACGATACGGGAAAGGTGCTGGCCGTCACATGATGGCGGGGAAGGGTGCTTTACAGATTATGGGGAAGTCGATAACTGAAAATCCATAAATCCAAGGATTCGGATATATGGATAAGAAAGGCACCTTGAACGCACTGGCCGCACTTGGCCAGGAGACGCGGCTTGATGTCTTCCGGCTGCTCGTGCGGGCCGGGCCGGAAGGCATTCCGGCGGGCGAGATCGCCATGAGGTTGGACACGATCCAGAACACCACGTCGGCGCATCTGAAGGTGCTGGCCCATGCCGGGCTGATCCGCCCCGAACGCGATGGCAGGATCGTGCGCTATGTCGCCGACATGACCGGCTTTCGCGACCTGCTGGCCTATCTGATGGAAGATTGCTGCAACGGCGCGCCGGAACTCTGTCGACCTGTCATCAATGCCGTGACCTGTGACTGCTAGGGGGCAACCACCGATGAGCGATCCAGAAGCGCGTGGACGAGTTCGGCCGCAACCTGCCGAAGGTGACTTGCCACGCCGCATCGTCGCGGAAGCCTTGGGAACCGCGCTGCTCGTCGCGACTGTGGTCGGCTCCGGCATCATGGCCGCCCGGCTGACCCACGACGTCGCCGTTTCACTGCTGGGCAACACCTTGCCGACGGGAGCGATCCTCGTCGTGCTGATCACGATACTGGGACCGATCTCGGGGGCGCACTTCAATCCCGTCGTCACGCTGGTATTCGCGCTTCGCCGCGAGATCGAGGCGAACGCAGCGCTTGCCTATATCATCGCCCAGGTCGCGGGCGGCATCGCCGGGACGTTTCTGGCCCACGCCATGTTCGAACTGCCGATCCTGCAGGCCTCGGCTACGGTGCGGACCGGAACCGGGCAATGGCTCGCGGAGGCAGTCGCCGCCTTCGGCCTTGTCTTCACCATCCTGGCAGGCCTGCGCTTCCGCTCCGACGCGATCCCCTGGCTGGTCGGGCTCTACATAACGGCTGCCTACTGGTTCACCGCTTCGACCTCCTTCGCCAACCCGGCCGTCGCTATCGCCCGCGCTTTTTCCGACACTTTTTCTGGCATCCGTCCGGTCGACCTACCAGGCTTCATAGCCGCCGAATTGCTGGGGGCGCTGCTGGCGATGACCCTGGCGGGCTGGCTGCTCGCCGAACCGAAACCGATCAAACAGATGAAGGCCGCGCAATGACCGTCACCATCTATCACAACCGGGCCTGCGGCACGTCGCGCAACACGCTGGCCATCATCCGGCAGTCGGGCGAGGAGCCGGAGGTGATCGAATATCTGAAGACGCCGCCGTCGCGCGAAAGGCTGGTCGAACTGATCGCGGCGATGGGCATGACACCACGAGACCTGCTGCGCGAGAAGGACACGCCCTATGCCGAACTCGGCCTTGCCGACCCGAAATGGACCGACGAGGAGATCCTCGATCTCATGCTCGAGCATCCGATCCTGATCAACCGGCCGATCGTGGCCAGTCCGCTCGGCGTCGTCCTGGCGCGGCCGTCGGAAAAGGTGCTGGACATCCTGCCCAACCCGGAGATCGGCGCATTCACCAAGGAGGACGGCGAGGTGGTCATCGACGCCTCGGGCAAGCGTACGGTCTGAAGCTATTTCCATATTTTTCGAAATTTTGTTGACGGCGCGAAAAGTGTCGCGTAGCTTATTTCCATGAAACTCGAAAAAGCAGCCGCCCAGCTCGAAGCGCTCGGCAACCCGACGCGGCTTCAGCTCTATCGCATCCTGATGCGCGCCGGAGAGGAGGGGCTTGCCGTCGGCGCCGTCCAGGGCAAGCTCGACATTCCGTCCTCGACGCTGTCGCACCACCTCAAGCGGCTGGTCGACACAGGCCTTGTCACGCAGGAGCGGCAGGCGACGACGCTGATCTGCCGCGCCAACTATCCCGGCATGAACGCACTGATCGGCTATCTCGCCGACGAGTGCTGCGCCGACGCCACCTGCGCGCCTGCCGCCAGCAAAGCGCCGGCCTGATTTTTTTGGACGTATAATTCGAAGATACCGGAAGGATCGAACCGATGGACATGATGGCAGATCTTCCCGTCGCGGTGATCGGCGCCGGCCCGGTCGGCCTCGCTGCCGCGGCGCACCTGGTCGAGCGCGGCATCCGCCCGCTGATCCTGGAGCTCGGCGAGAGTGTCGGTGCTGCACTGCTCGAATGGGGTCACGTGCGGGTTTTTTCGCCGTGGAAATACAACATCGACGCGGCGGCGCGGGCGCTGCTCGACCGCTCCGGCTGGACGGCGCCCGACAGCCAAGCCCTGGCGACCGGCGGCGAGATCGTACGCGACTATCTGGCGCCGCTTGGCCGGCTTCCCGCGATCGCCGTCAATCTGAAGCTCGGCGCCGAGGTCACCGCGATCACCCGTCGGGGGCATGACAAGATCGCCAATGAGGGCCGCAAGGACGCGCCCTTCGTCATCCGCTACCGCGATGCCCGCGGCGAGCACCGCGCCCACGCGCGCGCCGTCATCGACGCGTCCGGAACCTGGTGGCGGCCGAACCCGATCGGTGTCGACGGGCTGCCGGTTCCCGGCGAGGGCGAGGCTCGCGGGCGCATCGCCTATGGCATTCCCCACGTAGTCGGCAAGGCGAGAAAAGACTATGCGGGCAAGCGCGTCCTCGTCATCGGCGGCGGGCACTCGGCCATCAACGTCGCCCTGGCGCTGATGGAACTGCGGGATGCAGCGCCCGGCACCGAGATTTTCTGGGCGCTGCGTCACGCCAGCGTCGAAAGATTGCTCGGCGGCGGGCTGAACGACCAGTTGCCGGAACGCGGCGCGCTCGGTCTGGCCGCCAAGCAGGCGATGGCGGATGGCCGGCTGAACATGCTGGCGCCTTTCGCCGTCAACCGCATCGAGGTGCAAGGCGAGGGGCTCGTCGTCGACGCCAGCCTGGCCGGCAAGCCGTTCAGCCTGGCCGTCGACCGCATCATCGTCACCACCGGCTTCCGGCCCGATCTGTCGTTCCTCGGCGAAGTCCGCATCGCACTCGATCCCGCCGTCGAGGCGCCGCCGGCGCTGGCGCCGCTGATCGATCCGAATTTCCACTCATGCGGCACGGTTCCCGCACATGGCATCGCGGAACTCGCCCATCCCGAACCGGGCTTTACCATCGTCGGCTCGAAATCCTATGGCCGCGCGCCGACCTTCCTGATGGCGACCGGCTACGAACAGGTCCGCTCGGTGGTCGCCGACATTGCCGGAGACCATGTCGCGGCTCGCGAGGTGCGGCTGGTGTTGCCGGAGACCGGGGTGTGCAGCGCCATCGGTGTCGTGACAGTATCAGAAAGCGCCGGTTGCTGCGGCGGGCCCGCGCCCGCCAATGTCGATGCCTGCTGCGTCAGGGATGCGGACGCCAAGGCAAACGGCGAGTCGGGCTGCGGCTGTGCAACCGCGCCGGCCGGCATCGAGGCGCGAGAGACGATGGCAGCCAGCGATGCCTGACCGATCTGTCCTGCGCAAGGCGATCTGGGCGCTCGGGCTGACCCAGATCATCGGTTACGGCACGCTCTACTACAGCTTCTCGATCCTGGCGCCGGCGATGGCCCGCGAATTCGGCCTCAGCGAAGGCTGGGTGTTCGGCGCCTTGTCCGCCTCGCTGTTCGCCGGCAGCCTGTTCGCGCCGACGGCCGGGCGCTGGGCCGACCGCTTCGGCGCTGGGCGCATCATGACCATGGGTTCGGTCGCGGCAGCCTTGGCGCTGGCGCTGTGCGCCGTCTCGCCCGGCCGCGTGAGTTTCGTTCTGGCGCTGTTGGCGATGGAGCTGGCCTCCAGCTTCGTCCTCTATAGCGCCGCCTTCGTGGCGATCGTGCAGATCGGGGTTCCCAGTCCGCAACGCAGCATAACCCACCTCACGCTGATCGCCGGGTTCGCTTCGACGCTGTTCTGGCCGCTGACCTCGGCGCTGCATGCCCAGCTGACTTGGCGCGAGGTCTATCTTTTGTTCGCCGCACTCAATCTCGGGCTCTGCCTGCCGATCCACGCCTGGCTGATGCGGCTGTCGCGCCATCACGCGACGGCCGCGAGCCAAGAGCGCGGGCCGGCCCCGGAAGCGGGCGCGCCGCTCGATTCGCGGCGCGGCCGGGCTGCGTTCCTGTTGATGCTGGCGGGGTTCGCGACCGAAGGCTTCGTGCTGTCGGCGATCCTGATCCACATGGTGCCGCTGACAGCGGCTCTTGGGCTTGGCAGCGCCGGCCTCTTCGTCTCGACCCTGTTCGGCCCGTCACAGGTCGCCAGCCGGCTGATCAACATGCTGTTTGGCGGGCGATTGCCGCAAACGCACCTTGCCGTCATCGCAGCTTCGCTGCTCACGGCCGGGCTGTGCGCGTTGCTGTTGACCACACCGTTGCTGCCCGGCGCCTTCCTGTTCGTGTTGCTGTTCGGCCTCGGCTCCGGCCTCACCAGCATCGTCGGCGGCACCTTGCCGCTCGAACTCTTCGGCCGCGAGGGCTATGGCGCGCGGCTCGGATGGTCGAGCGCCGCCCGTCAGTTCACCTCGTCCTTCGCGCCGTTCGCGCTCGCCTTCATGATGGCGCGGACTTCGGTCGCCAATTCGCTGTGGGTGCTGGTGGCCGTCGCCGCGAGCGGCGTCATCGCCTTCTTTGCCATCGCGCTGCTGAGGCGGCGTGGCGGCCGGGTTGCGTTTGTGATGGGCGGGAGTCCGGAAGAGGCGGCTTGAATCACGACATGCGCGATGGCAGGGCGACTTGGCATCTTGCCCCCTCTGAGGTCAGAATTATGGACATATACCAATTTTTGGTATATGTTGACATCGCAACCTTAGGATGGAGCTCATGCCCCGAAATACCTCTGTTTCCCTTGGCGACCATTTCGCTGGCTTCATCGATACGCAGGTTCAGACAGGCCGTTACGGTTCGGCAAGTGATGTCGTGCGTGCAGGCCTGCGGTTGCTCGAGGAGCATGAGGCCAAGGTCCGTGCTTTGCAAAACGCGCTCATCGCTGGCGAGGAATCTGGCGCACCCGTTGCCTTCGATAGCACTGCGTTCCTGAGCAAGATGCGCGCCAAGCATGCCAAATGAGTGCCGCCAATATCGACTCTCACCTCTCGCCGAAACTGATCTGGAAGATATCTGGCTCTACACGTTCAAGCACTGGTCGCTTGAACAAGCGGATCGGTATCACCACGATTTGATCGGCGCTATCGAGGCCTTGGCCAGCGGGCTCAAAACCGGCCGCCGCACCGAAGTGCGCGAGTACTATTTCAAGTATCCCGTCGGGCAACACTTCGTTTTCTTCCGTCAATCCGAAACGACCTTAGATGTCATCCGCATCCTGCATCAACGAATGGACGTTGAACGACATCTGTGACGGGGGAAGTCTGCTCGCTGCCAAGGGACGCGTAAATTGACCGGCGTGTCAGTGCGCCGTTAGTGCCTGAGGATTTTGCCGAGGAAGGCCCGGCTGCGGTCGGTCTTGGGGTGGGAGAAGAACTCGTCGGGCGTGCCGCTTTCGACGATGGCGCCGGCGTCCATGAACACCACGCGCTGGGCGACCTTGCGGGCAAAGCCCATCTCATGCGTCACCACCATCATCGTCATGCCTTCCTCGGCGACCGCCACCATGACGTCGAGCACTTCGGAAATCATCTCGGGGTCGAGCGCCGAGGTCGGCTCGTCGAACAGCATGATCTTGGGCCGCATGCCGAGGCAGCGCGCGATCGCCACGCGCTGCTGCTGGCCGCCGGAGAGCTGGGCCGGGTAGGCATTGACCTTGTCGGCCAGGCCAACCTTGGCCAGCAATTCGCGGCCAGCCTTTTCGGCCTCGGCGCGCGGGATCTTGCGGACATGGATGGGGGCGAGCGTCACGTTTTCGAGCGCGGTCTTGTGCGGGTAGAGGTTGAACGACTGGAAGACGAAGCCGATCTCGGTGCGCAAATGCGTCATGTTGGTGGCGGGGTCGCCGAGGCGCTGGCCGTCGACGGTGAGGTCGCCGTCCTTGATCGCCTCCAGGCCGTTGACGCAGCGGATCAGGGTGCTCTTGCCCGAGCCGCTCGGGCCGCAGACGACGACCACTTCGCGCGGCTCGACGCTGAGCGTGATATCCCTGAGCACGTTGAGCGAGCCGAACCATTTGTTGACGCCGCGAAAGTCGATCATGCCCGTTTTGGTCATATCTTTTGGGCCCTTCGGGTTCGATGTCACAGCTGCACCTCGCCATGCGCCGCACCCATGCGGCGCTCGAGCCGGCGGGCGAGCATGATCAGGGGATAGCAGACGATGAAATAGCCGACGCCGACAAGGAAGAAGACCAAGAGGCCGTTCGGCACACGCTGCACCACCAGCCAGCCAACGCGGGTGAGGTCGGTCAGGCCGATGGCGGAGACGACGGAAGAATCCTTGATCAGCAGCACATATTGCCCGACCAGCGGCGGCAGCACGATGCGCATGGCCTGCGGCAGCACCACCTGGCGCATGCGCTGCCAGCGCGACAGGCCGGACGCGAGCGCCGCCTCGACCTGGCCTGTCGGCACCGAGCGGATGCCGGCGGCGACGATCTCGCAGATGAAGCAGGCCGCCAGATTGGTCAGCGCGATGATGCCGGCGGTGAAGGCGTCGAGTTCGATGCCCAACTCCGGCAGGATGAAGAAGATCAGGAAGATCTGCACCAGGAAGGGGGTGCCGCGGATCAGGTCGACCCAGGCGCCGATGACACTTGAGATCAGCCGATTGCCGCCGGTGCGCAGGATGCCGAGACCGAAGCCGAGAGAGGTGCCGAGCACCAGGCTGATCAGCGACAGCACCACGGTCATGCCGAGTCCGCGCAGGGCCAGCGGATAGGAGCCGGCGAGGCTTTGCAGCTGTTGCCAGATCATGTGCGGGCCCCCGCTGCGCCGAGCCAGCGGCTGGAGAGGCCAGCCAGCCCCTTCAGTCCGTAATAGAGCAGCAGGTAGAAGGCGGCGATGGTGAGGAAGCCTTCGGCCGGCATGAAGCGGTCGGAGGCGAGCAACTGGCCGGCGCGCGTCAGTTCGGAAACAGAGATCAGCGACAGAAGAGCGGAATCCTTGACCAGCACGATCGCCTGGCCGAGCAGCGGCGGGATCGTCACCTTGAAGGCTTGCGGCAGAACGACCAGGCGCATGCGCTGGACATAGGTCATGCCCGAGGCGACGCTGGCTTCGACCTGGCCACGCGGGATCGACAGGATGCCGGCGCGAATGATTTCAGCGATGTAGGCGCCGCTGTTGAGCGATAGCGCGAGGATCCCGACGACGAGCTCGGGCAGCACGAAGCCGAGCCTGGGCAAGCCGAAATAGAGGAAATAAAGCTGCGCCAGCAGGGGCGTGGCGCGCACGGCGTCGATATAGGCCTTGGCCGGTGTCCGGAACAGCCAGCCGCGCTGCAGATTCGCCGCGCACAGCACTATGCCGACGACGAGCGCACCGACAAAGGACAGCGCCGACAGCCAGACGGTCGTGATCAGGCCCTGCCCGAACAGGGGCAGATATTCGACGATTGTGCGGAAGCTGAAATTCTCGAGCATGGGCGCGCGGCGGTGAAGAGGGAAGGGTGATTAGCGAATAGCGAATAGCGAGTAGCGAGTAGCAAGTAGGGAAGTAGGGAAGTAGGGAGCAGCAGAGCGTGGCCGGAACGGCCGTTCACCACTCCCTATTCCCTATTCGCTACTCCCTAATTCCTCAGTGGTCTTTCTTCCACGCGTCGGAATTGACCCAGTAGTCGAGGTTCTTCTGCAGGCGGCCGTCGATGCTGACCTGGTTGAGGAACAGGTTCATCCAGACCAGCAGGTCCGGCTCGTCATAGCGGGTGGCGAAGGCAAGCGGTTCCTTCGACAAAAGGTCCGGCATGATGGTGAAGGAGCCGGCCGGATAAGCGGTCGACTGGCCCTTGACCGCCGAGATGTCGTTGACGCCGCAATCGGCCTGGCCGTTGTTGACGGCATCGAGCAGCAGCGGACCACCGCCCTTGTAGCTCTTGATGTCGGCATCGGGGAAGGCGGTCTTGGCTTCCTTCTCGCCGGTGGCGCCCAGCAGCACGGCGATCTTGGTGCCCTTGGCCTTGCAATCCTCGGTGGTCTTGAACTTGCTGTCGGCCTTGGTGAAGACGGTGCTGCCCGTATACATGTAAGGCGTGGTGAAGGCGACCTTCATGCCGCGCGCCAATGTCGGCGTCATGTCCGCGACCAGAAGGTCGGCCTTGCCGGACAAGAGCGCCGGGATCAGGCCGTCCCAGTCGAAGTCGAGGAAGGTGATTTTCACACCCATTTCCTTGGCCATCAGTTCGGCCAGTTCAACCGAACTGCCGGTGCGTTCGCCATTGGCGCCGACCAGCGAGAAGGGGGGTCCCTGGGTCTGTACGGCGACGCGCAGTTCGCCGCGCTTGGTGATGTCGTCCAATGTTCCGGCTGTGGCCGCCGTGGTGAGGCCGGCGAGCGCAAGTCCGGCGATGAAAAGTCTGGCAATCTTCATTTCGGTAGTCCTCCCTGTTGTCGTTGATATCTGCCCGCGGATTTCCTCGGGCCGTTTTTTGAGCGGCGGCTACCGTTGCCGGCGGCGGCCACCGTTCGAAAATCCTCAGTCCCAGGCCACCGTTTCGGTGACCTTGATGCCGCGTCTGGCAAGTTCGTCGAAGAAGGGCTCGTCAGGCACATCGAGCAGTGGGTTGAGCAGGCCGGGCTTGCTGATCTCGCGGCGTGCCAGCATCTGCGCCACGATGCTGGCGGGGTAGCCGACGCCGAGGCTCATGCCGAACAGGCCGGAGACGAGGTCCCGCTCGATGATCAGGTCCGATGTCACCGTCTTGGCGCGGCCGCCTTCGAGGCCGGAAAAAACATTGCGCATCACGCAAAGATCCTTTTCGCCGGGGCCATATTGCAATTGGGGCCCGAGCAGCCGGCCGAGGAATTCGCGCGGGCTGTTGGAGGTGCCGGGCACCTTGTCTTCGGAGAGGAAGCCGAGCTCCTTCAGCGGCGCCCAGAAGGCCGACCATCCCGGCCAACGCAGCGTGTAGCGGCCGGAGCGGCGCAGCCCCTTGGCGGCGTCCAGCATCTCGACATAATGCAGCGCATCGCCATTGGGGAAGGCTTCGAGCTTGCCCAAGCCTGCGACCTCGATCTCATGGATGAAAGGGTTGGCGTGCTGCTGACCGGCCGGCACAGCGACGCGTGTTCCGTCCTCGATCATCACGCTGTCGCGGTTCTGGCTGACCAGGACCATGTCGAAATTCCAGCTCACCTTGTAGCAAAGCGGCTTGGCCATCGCCTTCGGCTCGGGGATGCCGCCGCAGTAGGAATCGATTGCCGTGATGGAGTCGAACTGCTTCGCGGCACGGGCGTAGAGCACGAGGTCGATGCCGGGGTCGAGCCCGCATTCGGTCATGATCGGGACGCCGGCCTGTTCGGCCGCCGGCGCCAGGTCGGCGATCGACTTGGCGTAGTTGGTGGTGACCAGCGGCGTCCGCGTGGCGATGGCGGCCTGCACCGCCTCGCGCATCAGCGGCTGCGGCAACAGATCTATGACGGCGTCGACATCATCGAGCACTTTGGCCAGCGCCGGGCCGATGGCGTCATCGGGCACGATGAAGCGCACGCGGGCAAGGTCGGTCAGGCCGGCAAGCCGGGCAGGACCGTCCGCTGCGGTGTCGACGCAGACGATTTCCTCGACGCCGGCGCTGACGACGAGGTCGGCGATGGCCGCGCGGCCTTGCAGGCCGAGGCCGCCGAGAACCGCGATCTTCATGCCGGCTCCTTGCGGTCGTCCGACCAGCAGCCTTCGGGCAGGCTGACCCATTTGTTGCACGACGCCATGACGACGAAGGTCTCGCTGCGGACCACTTCGCCCGGCTCGCCAGCGCCCGGGATCAGCTCACTGGTGACGCGGTAGAGATCGGCGACATCACCGGCCACCGTCACGTCGACGATAATGTCGAAGCGCCCGGTGACCACCGAAGCCGAGTTGACGAAGGGCAGTTCGGAAATGCGCTGCGCCAGCTCGCGGGCCCGGCCGCGCCCTTGGGCGTTGATGCCGACGATCGCCGAGATCAGCTCGGGCCGCTCGGTCAGGTTCAGCAGCCCGACGATCTTGAGCAGGTTGCGGTCGAGCAGGTTGCGCAGCCGCGAGCGCACCGTCGGCACCGAAACCGCCAAGATCTCGGCGATGCGGTTGATGCCTGGCTGGGCGTCCTGCGACAGCTGTTTGACCAGCCGCCGATCGGTCAGATCGAGATGTTCCCGCAAGGTCCCCATCTTTCATAAAAGGAAAAAACTTCT
Source organism: Mesorhizobium sp. M0276 (assembly GCF_040321755.1). NCBI lineage: Bacteria > Pseudomonadati > Pseudomonadota > Alphaproteobacteria > Hyphomicrobiales > Phyllobacteriaceae > Mesorhizobium > Mesorhizobium sp. M0276. The sequence continues at coordinate 74,862 of NZ_JAMYSC010000029.1, forward strand.
GCAATTTCTTTGCCAATGTGCAAACAAGCTATGTCACGGATTTTTGAAATGCAAGGCGTTGTTTTCGCGTTGACGGGGACAATGGTCGCCGGCGCGGATGCAGCCGCTTGCTGTTCGGCTGTGGAATTCAGGCCAGCGCGGCGACCAGCAGCTTTGCCTGGGGCGTCAAATCGTCGAAGCGGCGGGCGCAGAGATTGAGCTGGCGCGTCGCCCAGTCATCGGCCAGCCGCAGGCTACGCACTGAGCGTGCCGAGCGGCGCGCGACACTTTCCGGCACGACGGCGAGGCCGCCGCCTTGTGCGACCAGCCGGCAGACATTGTCGAGGCCAGGCACGCGGATGCGAAAATGCAGATGGCCGCCAAGGCGGGCGGCCTGGCGACTGATGTGCTCCTGCAGCGCATGGCCGGTGCTGAGGCCAACGAAGGGTTCGCCGATCACGTCGCTGAGACTGGCTGTACGCAAGCCTGGAAGGCCGGGCCAGTTTCGCGCGGCGATCACCACCAACCGGTCGATGAAGAACGGTTTCTGCTCGAGATGCGACAGGCCGGCCCAGGTTGCGGCGATGCCGAGATCGACCGCACCGCTGGCCACGGCTTCGGCGATTTCGTGGCTGGGGCGCTCGTCGAGGTCGATGTCTATCCCTGGGTGCGCGGCAAGGAAAGCCGGCAGGATGTCGCGCAGCAACTCGGCTGTGGCGGCGGTGTTGGCCATCAACCGGACACGGGCGCGCAAACCGCTGGCATAGGCGGCGAGATCGCCGGCCAACGCCTCGATCTGGTTCTGCACGGCCCTTGCGTGATGCAGCAACGCCTGTCCGGCCGCCGTCGGCACCACGCCTCGCCGGCGGCGCTCCAAGAGCGGCGCGCCGAGCCGCTCCTCCATGCCCTTGATGCGGGCACTGGCCGAGGCAAGGGCCAGTCCAGCAAGCTCGGCGCCGTGGGTGATGCTGCCGCGCTCGGCCACCAGCAGGAACAGCCTGAGATCGACCAGATCGAAGCGCATTCTCTTGCTCCCTGCACACAGCCCGGCGGCCTGGGGGAAGGCGGTCGGCTTTGCCCCAGCCTTCGGTCTGGCCGAAGGCTGGCAGCGCGATTTCCACATTGTGATCGGCCGAGATCTTCGTCAAACAGTTTCGAAGGAGCAGTGTGATGAACGAACGAACATCAAGCCGGTTCGGCATTCTTGAAAGCGCGGCGATTGTGTTGGCCATCGTCGTGGCTGGCCTTGCCATGGCGCGAGCGGAGCCAGGCCTGCGGGAATGTGCAGCGGCGGTCGCTTCCGTCAGCCGCGATGCTGCGCCGACAAAGGCTGCCAGCGCGGATGCCGACGCAACCGACATGCTGCTGCATGACTGATCCGGCGGCGAAAGTGCGATCATGCTGAGCGCTGGCATTATCGCCTGGATCGGCGCTGTCTTCCTCACTGCGGGCTTCGTCAAGGGCGTCGTCGGCATGGGGCTGCCGACCGTGGCGATGGGACTGCTGGCGGTGACGATGCCGCCGCCACAGGCAGCCGCTTTGCTGTTGATCCCGTCGCTGGTCACCAATCTCTGGCAATTGCTGACCGGGCCATCCTTCGGCGGCCTGTGCAAGCGGTTGTGGACGATGATGGCCGGAATCGTGCTCGGCACCGTAGCCGGCGCCGGTCTGCTGACCGGCGCACATACGGGCGTAGCCTCGGAGGGGCTGGGCGCGGCGCTGGTGCTTTATGCCGTTTTCGGCCTCGCCAAAGCGGGCTTCAGCACGCCTGCGCGCCACGAAGTGTGGGCGTCGCCGCTGGTCGGCGTGGCGACCGGGTTGGTCACCGGCGCCACCGGCGTCTTCGTCATCCCGGCGGTGCCCTATCTGCAATCGCTGCGGCTGGAGAAAGAAGACCTGATCCAGGCGCTCGGCCTTTCCTTCACCGTGTCGACGGCAGCGCTCGCTATCGGGCTGTTCAGGACCGGCGCTCTCACGTCGCCGACGGCGCAACTGGCGGGTTCGGTCGTGGCCCTGGCGCCGGCTCTGGCCGGCATGTTCGCCGGCCAGGCGCTGCGCCAGAAGATGAGCGTCGAGACCTTCCGCATGGTGTTCTTCGTCGGGTTGCTAGCGCTGGGGGTCTATCTTGCGGGCGAGGTGTTGTTGTAGACCTATCCCTTGGATCAACTACGGCCCTACCGACCGTACAAGAGCAGACTGACGAAATGAGCCTTCATGTGCTGAAATTGGTGGCATGCGCGGACGGGCACGACCAATATATTGATGGCGAGCGCTACGCGCTCTTGGTTTTTGCCAATGCCAATAGTCTGGAGTCGGCCCTATCCGCAACGCCGGCGTATCTTATGACCTGCGGCTGGCAGCGTGCAGAGATGCGGGATGCTAAGGAATTAGCGGTTGGAGTTTCTTCAATAAGCGATGACGTTTTGCGAAATGCCGCGGAGGCAGCCCTTCGGGATGGATACGCGATCGTCGTCTATGCGACGCCTATCGCGGACCCTAGCTCATAAATTCAACCAACCCACCCACCCGTGGAGGTAACTGCAGCTGAGGTGCAATTGCGGCACAACCGGGCCTCGGCGAGCGGAACCGGAGCCGACGCGTCACGCGGAGTCCCATGGAGCCTTTGTCGTCATGGTGCGGTGCAATCGATCGTTCGGTTGCGGCGGTGTGTCGAGACGTGCCAGAAACACAGCGTAGACATCCGGCTCGACGGTAAACACGAGACGACCAAGCAACGCGTCCTCAGCGGCGCGCTGCGACGCTTCAAGCACAAAGTCCGCACGATTCTTGCCGAGCAGTTCCGCTGCCCGGTCGATCAGATTGCGAACTTCCGGCCTAACGCGGATATTGATCGGAACGCTCTTCGGCAACAGACCACGTGACGGTGGCATCGGTAGCTCCCTTCATCGCCCAGGCACAGCAGATCGTTACGACAATGTCACTACCGTGAAGCGAGGACGGCACAATGGCTCGATGGAACTCGTGATCCGCAGCAGACCCTACCGCACCACCAGCACCGGGATTTCGGTGTAGGACAGCACTTCCGCCGTCTGGCTTCCCAGAAGCAGCTTGCCCAGTCCGCGACGCCCGTGCGAGGCCATCACGATCAAGTCGCAGCCTCGAGCCTGCGACAGCTCCAGGATCGCCTCGGCCGGCCTTTTATCCTCGACATGTACGACCTCGGCGGAGACTCCGGCCACATCCGCTGATGCCTTGCACTTGTCGAGAACATTCTTGCCATATTTGCGCGCTTCTTCCTGATAGGCGGCCAGTTCATCGCCAGCGGCAAAGCCGGCCATGGCGCCGCCCCAGGCGAAGATCGGGAATTGTTCGGAGACGGTGATGAAAGTGACGGCGGCACCAATGCCGCTGGCCAGCGCCAGACCCTGGGCAACGCCCCTGTCGGCCAGTTCCGATCCGTCCGTGGCAATGAGCAGATGTTTGTACATGATGATCTCGACCTATTGTGCAAGGGCCGATGCCCTTGTGGTGGCGGGAGCCTTGGGAGGCTATCCTTGATATAGTCGCGCCATCGGGCTGATCACAGGGCCAACTCGATGCGGATCAGGGCCAGGCTGCACACACGTTTGCGTCAGCAGGATTCCCCTTTGCGGCATCGTCCCCTAAGGTGCGGGCGACATCGAAAGGCATCCAATGAGCAGCGCGTTTCCGCAGATACATCTGGTCCGGCATGGCGAGACGGCGTGGAGCCTTTCGGGGCAGCACACCGGCCGCACCGACATGCCGTTGACGCCGGCCGGCGAGGCCGCGGCGCGGGGTGTCGCGGACCGACTCAAAGGCCTGTCGTTCTCTGCGGTGTGGTCGAGCCCTTCGCAGCGCGCCTACAACACCAGCGTGCTGGCTGGCTTCGGTGCCGAGAGCGTCAAGAAGGACGATCTGCAGGAATGGGACTACGGCGCCTATGAGGGGCTGACGACAAGACAGATCCAGGCCGAGCGGCCCGGCTGGACCGTGTTTCGCGATGGTTGCCCGAAGGGCGAGACTGCGGCCGATGTCGGCGCGCGGGCGGACAGGATCATCGCCGAATTGCGCAAGGCCAGTGCCGACATATTGGTGTTTTCCAGCGCGCACTTCCTGCGCGTGCTGGCGGCCCGCTGGCTCGGCTTGCCGCCCGAAGGCGGCGCGTTGTTCGTACTCGATACGGCCAGCATAAGCGTGCTCGGCTACGAGCATGATTTGAGCGAGCCGGTCGTGCGCAAGTGGAACCAGAAGTAGGGAGGCAGTAATGCCGGCTCGGCGCAAAAACGCCGTCGCTTCGTCATCCACGGATCTTCGCGACGGAGCTTCGCTCCTGCTCCGCCCGTGGATGACGAAGTTGGGAGGTTTCGGCACTTCCAAATGTCTCTATCTGTCGAACTTCCTGATCGCCTCGGCGGTCACCGGCGTGAAGAAGTTCACCAGATTGCCATCCGGGTCGCGGAACATCAGCGAGCGGTTGCCCCAGGGCATGGTGGTCGGCTTCTGCACCGTGACATCCCTTAAGGTGTCCGAGAGCCTGGCGAATTCCGCATCGACGTCGCCGACGCGGAATTCGATGATTGCCGTGTGGTTGTCGGCCGGGCGGGCAATGTCGCCGCCGAACAGCATCAAAGTGCGCGTGCTGCCGATCGCCAGCGTGCAGGAAGGGGTTGCAAGTTCGGCGAAGTCTTCCGTGTACATGGTCACCGGCATGCCGGTGATTTCGCCGTAGAAGCGCACGAGGCGCTGGACATCTGACGTGATGATGCGGACAGAGACGAAATTCATCGCATGGCTCCTGGATTGCTGGAGCCGCTGCCGCCCCATGGGCAGATATAGACCAGGTCTCCTGACAGCCCTCCGTCAGGAGAGCGCCGACGCGGTGCGCCGACACCGGCGACACGCCCCACTCACTCCGCCAGCAGCGCCAGTTCATCCGACGTCAGATGCCGCGCGGTGCCCTTGGCGAGGTCGCCAAGCTGCAGGCGGCCGATGGCGATGCGGATCAGGCGCAGCACTTCGATGCCGTGCGCCGCAAGCAGGCGGCGGATGTGGCGGTTGCGGCCTTCGTCGAGCACGATCTCCAGCCAGGCTGTGCGGCCGCCGCTGCGCAAGAGGTGGATCGAGCTGGCGGTCAGGGTCTCGCCGTCGACGGTGACGCCCGCGCGGAATTTGTCCAGCATCGTCTCATCCGGCACCGTGCCGATCTGCACATGGTAGGTCTTGGGCAAATGCGAGGCGGGGTCCATCAGCCGGTTGGCAAAGCGGGTGTCGTTGGTCATCAACAGCAGGCCTTCGCTCGCCTTGTCGAGGCGGCCGACCGGCGAGACGAAGGGCAAATCGAGCCCTTCCAGGCAGGCATAGACGGTGTCGCGCTGTTGCGGGTCGTCGCGGGTGGTGACCAGCCCGCGCGGCTTGTTGAGGATGAGATAGACCTTGCGCTCGGCAACAACTTGCTCACCGTCGACGACGATGCGGTCGCGGTTGAGGTCGACGCGCAGCGCTGCATTGCGCACCACCTTGCCCCCGACGCGTACGCGGCCTTCGGCAATCAGCGCCTCGGCCTGCGTGCGCGAGCACAGGCCAAGCTTCGACAGCGCCCGGTTCAGGCTGACGCCAGGCGCCGCCTGTTTGCCGCTTTGTCGTGTCTGCCGTGGCGTCATGGTGCCGTCTGTGTTGGTGGAGCCGACAGATGCCACGGGCCGCGAAGGCTTCGCAAGTCGTGCTGCTGCCTTTGTACGCAGGGCATGGAGCTATGGCGGCATCCGAGGCACCGGGAATGGCGACATTGTCGCCGCCGCTCCTGCGATACGACTTCGCCCAACCGGCGATCCGTCCGCATGCCAATCTCTACCGGGGGCCGACCTTGCAGATCCTGAACGCGGTCTGCGAACGCGCATGAGTGAGGGGCTGGTCAGCTTGGGCCGGGAACTGCGCCCGGAACGGTTGCCGTCGCCGCAGATATCAGCCCTGGTCCAACCCTTGCCCTGAGGGGCGCCGCGCGAGGGCGCGGATACGGTCGGCGACCGCGCTGTCGATCGGGTTGTAGACGATCATGCTCAAGTCCGGGCGCCCATCGACCGAGAATGCCGAGTATTCCAGCTCGATGTCGCCGAGCTGCGGGTGCTTCAGGCGCTTTGTCCCGTCACCGTGGCTGAGCACGTCGTTTTCCTGCCACAAGGCGGCAAACTCGGGGCTGACGCGGCAAAGTTCGTCGACCAGTTGGGCGACCTCGGACACCGCGCCGGCGCGTGCCGCATCGGCCCGGAACGCTCCCACCACGAACCGTGCGAGGCTTTCCCAATCGTGCTGCTTGGCGCGGATGACAGGGCTGCGGAACATGAAGCGCAGGATGTTGCGCTGGCCGGCGGGCAGGGCGCTGTAGTCAGTCAGCACGATTTGCGCGGCGCGGTTCCAGGCAACGACGTCCCAGGTGGCGGTCTTGATCAGAGCTGGGCTGGCATCGAGTGTGTCGAGCAGTCGCTGGAGCCGCGGATTGACCCCCTCGACGCCCTTGTAGCGAACTTCGGGCGGGCGACCCAGCCCGAGCATGAAAAGATGTTCGCGCTCCGGCTCGGTCAGCATCAGCCCCTTGGCGATGCGGTTCAGCACGTCAGCCGAGGGCGCGCCGCCGCGGCCCTGTTCCAGCCAGGTGTACCAGGTCGGGCTTATGTTGGCGCGCTGGGCGACCTCTTCGCGGCGCAATCCCGGAGTCCGCCTGCGCCCCGAGAAGCCGAAGGAAGCCGGATCGAGGCGGGTGCGCCGGTCCTTGAGGAACGCTGCCAGTGAGCCGGCCGAATTGATGGGCATCCTGTTAGGCATTATACCATGATAAGATCACTACTTTAATGGAATAATAGACGAGCAATATTACGCAGGCAACTGTGCAGGAGATTTTGCATGCGTATCTTTCTCACCGGCGCGACCGGTTTCATCGGTTCGGCGCTGGTTTCCGAACTCATCAAGGCGGGCCACCAGGTGGTCGGCGTCACCCGCTCCGACGCCGGCGCCGAGGCGCTTGCCGCCGCTGGCGCCGAAGTACATCGGGGAACGCTTGAAGAGCCCGACGGCCTGCGCGATGGCGCGGCCAAGGCGGAAGCCGTGATCCACACCGCGTTCGACCATGACTTCTCTCGATTTGCCGAGAATTGCGAAAAGGACAAGCGCGTCATCGCGGCCCTCGGCCAGGCATTGGCGGGGTCCGACCGGCCGCTGGTGATCACCTCCGGCGTTGGCGCGGGCAGCGCCGGCCATGGCCAACCGGCAGTCGAGGACATCTTCAACCCCAGCCATCCCAATCCGCGCATTGCCTCGGAACTCGCCGGCAATGCGTTGCTGGAGGCCGGCATCAACCTCTCGGTGGTGCGCCTGCCGCAGGTTCACAATCCGGTCAAGCAGGGGCTCATCACGCTTTTCATCGAAATCGCGCGCCAGAAAGGCGTCTCGGCCTATATCGGCGAAGGCCGCAACCGCTTCTCCGCGGGCCATCTCCTCGACGCGGCGCGCCTTTACCGGCTCGTCGTGGAAAAGCGGCAGCCGGGCGCGCGCTATCACGCGGTCGGCGAGGAGGGTGTCGAAGCGCGCGCAATCGCCGAGGCGCTTGGCCGGAGTTTGAAATTGCCGGTCGTTTCGATACCGCCGGAAAAGGCGGAGGAGCATTTCGGCAGGATGGCGATGTTCGCGCCGATGGATCTGCCGGCCTCCAGCGCGCTGACCCAGGCACGGCTGGGCTGGCATCCGACCGGCCCAACACTGATCGCCGATCTTGATGCCATGCCATACGCCGACTGACGGCTGAAGCCTCGGCGCCAAGGCTGGCGAGATACGGCCGGTAACAGTCAGGTTACCGGCCGTTTTGCGAGCGATCAGCCAGGGGTGACGGCGTAGCGCAGATGAACGAGCCCATGCGCGAGCGCTTCGCAGCTCGTCAGGGACAACTGCATCTTGCCCGCCAGGCCGCTCTCGCCGAACTCGACGAAACCCTGGTTTGCCGCCCGCCCGTCGAGCGCCGGCGCGACGAGAAGGCTCAGCTCATCGACGAGCCCTGCCGCGAGGAAAGAACCGTTGATGCCGGCGCCGCCCTCGAGCAGCAGCCTTCGGATGCCGAATTCGCGGCCGAGTACCTCGACCATCGACGCGAGATCGATGTCGGCGGTTTCCGCGACGATATAGGACACGCCGTCGGCGGCAAGTTCGGCCAGATGGCTGTCGGCAACGTCACGCCCAAGCAGCACCACTACATGATCGCCGCCGATGTCGGGTTTGGAAAAGTGAAGCCTGCCCGAGGGATCGAGCGCCACGGCATAAATGCCCGCACCGGCCTGCGCGAAATGATAGGGCCGGTCGACCTTGCCGGCATTGGCCGGCGGATGCGCGACGGCTTTGCTCATCTCGGCCATGGTGACGCGGCCGACGATCCAGGCATCGCCCGCGAGGTCATTGTGGATATGCTCATAGAGGCTGGACCATTCGGCCAGGGTGCCGTCGGGGCTCTTGGTGTAGCGGCTCGGGTGGAGGCCGCCGTCAAGGGATGCCAGCATATGGCAGATGATTTGCGGCTTCATGCAATTCTCCAAATCGTGGGCTTCGAAAATTCAGGTCTTGTTGTCGTGCATATCGTTCTCCCAAAACCGGTGCCACTTTTGACGATCTGCATTGTCCCAAAGTAGTGCCGGACCAAGGGAATGGAAGTCAGGCGCCCCGACCACGCGAGACGGCCGCACGTGTCGGAGCAGCGCTTTCGCTTCCTGGCCCAGAAAAAGAACGGACTGCAAGGCCCGGCCGACCCGAGCCGATCGCCAAAGGGCAGGAAGCCGCAATCCAAAAATCCGACAATTCCGATAAGTTGCCCGGTAGCTCCGTTATATCAATGTTGCACAAATGGTTGACCCCGGGCTAGCATCCCCGCGCAGGCGTCGATGGGAGGCTCTTTTTTACAGCGGCGGCCGGCTGGAGCGGCATGCGTTTTCGGGCGCAGGGAGGATGCTCCAACACTTTGAACCGACGCATGATCCTTCCTGAAACCGATCCCGGTTTTCGGGCTCGTGCGTCCTTGTGGAGGAGGATCTGATGAACAGACGCGAATTCCTGCTGTCGTCCGCGGCCTTTGGCGCCATGATGCTTGCCGCACCCTCGGCCTTTGCGCAGAACAAGCTCACCATCCTGGGCTCCGTGCCCAATCTCGGCTTTCCGTTCTTCGTGCACATGCTGAACGAGATCAAGGCGGAAGCCGCTGCGCAAGGCGTTAATTTGACCGAAAGCGACGGCCAGAACTCGGCCACCAAGCAGACCGCCGACATCGAGGCTGCCCTGGTACAGAAGGTGAACGCCATCGTCATCTCGCCGCTTGATGTCAATGCGCTGGCGCCGGCCATCGAGGAAGCGGTCAAGGCCGGCGTTCCCGTGGTGACGATCGACCGTCGCGTCGACGGTGTCGAGGGCATTCTGGCCCATGTCGGCGCCGACAACGTCAAGGGCGGCGAGGCCGAAGCCCAGGCGATGGTGGCGGCGTTCCCCAACGGCGCCAAGCTCTTCCATCTGCAGGGCCAGCCAGGCGCCGGCCCAGCGATCGATCGCAACAAGGGCGTGCACAATGTGCTCGATCCCCTGAAGGACAAGTACCAGATCGTCTTCGAGCAGACCGCCAATTTCGCCCGCGCCGAGGCGCTGTCGGTGACCGAAGCCGGCCTTGCCGCCAACGGCAAGCCGGACGCCATCGTCTGCGCCAATGACGACATGGCGCTCGGCGCCATGGAAGCCTGCGCGGCGCGCAACTTCACCGACGTCAAGATCTACGGCTTCGACGCGCTTCCCGAAGCGCTGGTCGCGGTGCGCGACGGCAAGCTTGCCGGCACCGTCGAGCAGTTCCCCGGCGAGCAGTCGCGCACGGCGGTCCGCATCGCGGTGGCGTTCGCCAAGGACAAGACCGAGCCGAAGGAGAAGCTGGTGCTGCTCACACCGATCGTGATCGGCAAGGACAATCTCGACAAGGCGGAGAGGATTGGCGAGACGAAGTAGGGGTGATTGGTAAGCCGGCGGGACAGCACCCCCCTCTGTCCTGCCGGACATCTCCCCCGCAAGGGGGGAGATCGGCAGTGTCATTGGCGGCGCTTTTTCCTGCTAAGTTGGAGATTGGCGAAAGCAGAACGGGCAGCCAATCTGCCCCCTTGCGGGGGAGATGTCCGGCAGGACAGAGGGGGGTGCTCAAGCGCTGATGGAGCCGTGATGAACTGCATCGAGGAAGCAACCATTGTCGCCTGCTGAAGCCGCATCGCCCGAACCTATCCTGCTTGCCGTCGAGGGCATTACCAAGCATTTCTCCGGCGTCACCGCGCTCAGCGATGTCTCGCTCGACATCCGCCCTGGCGAAATCCTCGGCCTGCTTGGCGAAAACGGCGCCGGCAAGTCGACACTGTTGAAAATCCTGTCGGGCGTCATGCCGCCGTCGGGCGGCCGCATCATTTTCGACGGCGCCGAGTATCAGCCATCGAGCCCCCAGGATGCCAAGCGGCTCGGCATCGTCACCATCTATCAGGAGCTCAGCCTGATCCCGACGCTGACGGTGGCGGAGAATATTTTTATCGGCCGCGCGCCAGTTGGTCCGCTCGGGCTGGTCAGCTGGCGGCGCATGGAGCAGGACTCCCGTGACATCATCGCCCGCGTCGGCCTCTCCATCGATCCGACGACGCCGGTGTCGGCTCTGTCGGTGGCCGAACAGCAGCTGGTCGAGATAGCGCGTGCGCTGTCGCTGAAAAGCCGGCTGATCATTATGGACGAACCGACGTCGGCGCTGACCGAGACCGAGGTACAGCGGCTGCTGTCGATCATGGACAGGCTGCGCAAGGACAAGGTCGCCATCATGTTCGTCACCCACCGGCTGGAGGAGGCCTCCGCCATCTGCGACCGCATGACGGTGCTGCGCGACGGCAGGCTGGCCGGGCATCTCGACCGCGAAGGCGGACCGATCGCGCTGCCCAGGATCATCGAGAAGATGGTCGGCCGGGCGGCGTCGGAACTTTATGCGCGGCCAGCGCAGCGCGCGGTTGCCGGCGATGTCGTGCTGTCGGTGCGCGGCCTGCGCACCGTGCGCGATCCCGAGGCGCCGCACGCCATCGTGCTCGACGGCGTCGACATCGATCTCAAGGCCGGCGAGATCCTTGGCGTCGCCGGCCTCGTCGGCTCGGGCCGCACCGAACTGGCGCGCGCCATTTTCGGCGCCGACCGCATCGCGGCCGGCACCATCACGCTCGACGGCAAGCAAATCACCCCGGCATCACCGGCCGATGCGATTGCGCTCGGCATCGGCCTGGTGCCGGAAGACCGCAAGCATCAGGCGATCTTTGCCGCACTCGGCATCCTGCCGAATTTTTCCGTCGCATCGCTGGCCAGCTTCAGCAACGGCTTCGGTTTCATGGCAGAGCGGCGCGAGCGCGATGCGCTTGCCGGCTTCAGGAAGATGCTGTCGATCCGCATGGCCTCGGCCGAGCAGGCGATCGAGGGCCTGTCAGGCGGCAACCAGCAGAAGGTGGTCTTGGCGCGCTGGCTGGCACGCGATCCGAAAGTGCTGATCGTCGACGAACCAACGCGCGGCGTCGATGTGGGCGCCAAGACGGAAGTGCACCAGATCCTGGTGCAGCTTGCGGCGCGCGGCATCGCGGTGATGATGATCTCGTCCGAATTGCCCGAGGTGCTGGCCGTGTCGGACCGCATCGTCACCATGCGCCGGGGACGCATCACCGGCGAGATGCCGGGCGTCGAGGCTAACGAGGAAAGACTGATGGAACTGATGGCTCTCGACCGCAAGGAGACACCATGAGCGTGGCGGAGGAACAGCGCGGCGGCATCAATTTCGCGCGCCTGCTGATGAGCTTCGGGCCGCTGCTGTTCCTGTTGGCGCTGATCGTAGTCTTCACAATGCTGAAGCCGAGCTTCATGGACCCGATCAACCTGTTCAACATCACGCGACAGATCTCGATCACCGGGCTGATCGCGCTCGGCATGACCTTCGTCATCCTCACCGCCGGCATCGACCTCTCGGTCGGCTCGCTGCTCGCCTTCTGCGGCATGGTCGCCGCGGTGGTCGCCAAGGGCGGCACCGCCAACACGCTGTCGCTGTCGACCTCCGGCACGCAAGGTTTTGGGTGGTTCGCCGCTCTGCTCGCCGCCGTAGTTGTGGGGGCGGCGGCCGGTGGTGTGCAGGGGCTTGTCATCACCCGGCTGAAAGTGCCGCCCTTCGTCGTCACGCTGGGCGGGCTGACGGTGTTTCGCGGGCTGACGCTGACCATCTCCAACGGCGGCCCGATCTCGGGCTTCGACGCCTCGATGCGCTGGTTCGGCACCGGGCTGATCGGCCCCGTGCCGGTGCCGGCGCTCATCTTCGCTGCGGCCGCCATCCTGTGCCACATCGTGCTGCGCTACACGCGCTATGGCCGCGCCGTCTATGCCGTCGGCGGCAATGCCGAGGCGGCAAGGCTCTCCGGCCTGCGCGTCGACCGCATCCTGGTCTCGGTCTATGTCATCGTCGGCTTCTTCGCCGGGCTCGCCGCCTTCGTGCTGTCGGCGCGGTTGAATTCCTCGGAGGCGGTGGCTGGCATCGGCTACGAGTTGACTGTCATCTCGGCCGTCGTCATCGGCGGCACCTCGCTGTTCGGCGGCATCGGCTCGGTCGGCGGCACGGTGGTCGGCGCGGCCCTGATCGGCGTGCTGCAGAACGGGCTGCAGTTCAACAACGTGTCGTCATACACGCAAAGCATCGTCATCGGCCTGATCCTGATCCTGGCGGTGGCGTTTGATCGGTGGCTGAAGTCGCGGGTGCGACGGTGAGGGCAACGAGGAGCGCTTAGCGCCCGTCCACCCCCTCTGTCCTGCCGGACATCTCCCCCTCGCTATGCGAACCGCTTCTCAGCCTCGCATGCCCACAGAAGATGGCCGTAACGGCGGAAGTAGCGCGCCACCAGACGCTGCTGTTTGGCTCGGATGAGGTCAGGCAGGCGCCGCTCCTGGCGCCAGCGCGGCAGGTTGCGCCAGCAGGCGATGAGGCGAACGGCATCCGCGATGGCTTCTTCAGCCGACAGTGCCGGGCCGAGCGCGGCCAGGAACAAGGCTTCCGAGTGTTTCAGCTCGTCGATAACGGCCTTGCGCCTGATGTGATTCTGGCGGGCATGGGCGATGCCGTTGCGGCGGATTGCTTCGAAGGCTTCGAGAAGGGCGGGGCTGTCGCCGGCATAACCGCAGGCACGGGCGAAATCGGCGGCGTCCATTGTCACTCCCAGGCCCAATGTGGCGGTGGTTTGTGTCCCGACTCACATTTGCAAAGGTACATAAGCATAACTCAAAAAATTATAGAAGAAAAACTTTTATGGTTGTTTGAAAACTGCGACTCGACTCGCGGCGCAAAACACAGGAATATGGAACAAATCAGGAACAAAAGGTGAGGAGGGGCGATGGCATTGCCTGGCAGGGAACCAGTGATCGCGCATGTCGCCTCGATTTCGGTCGAGTGCGCCGATTGCGGCCGCAACAGATGGTGGCGGCCCGAACAGTTGAAGCGGTTCGGGGTGACGGGAAATACACCAAGTCCGAACAGTAATCGATGAGGCGATCGACATAGGCTCGCGCAATTCGTTCGCCAGCTTGTGGAACCAGATAGATCAGCAAATGCAGCAGGTCATTTTCTGCGGCCTCACTGAAGACGACCCTGTGCGTCATGCTTGGCGTGAACGCTTGCCCGCCAGTGCATCAATGCGGTTGTGAAGTCGCTTGCGTACTTCCTCGAGAGGTGAGACGAGCGAAGGATCCTTCTGAAGCGCATCCATTGTTGGCGCAACCTCTTCCCGCAGCCAGCGATCGACCGCTGCGTCGCGTGCGGCAAGAGTTCTCAAGCCATCGCGGATAACTTCGCTTTCGGTGGCGTACTCGCCGGATGAAACCTTGTCCTTCACCATCTGCGCCATCTCAAGTGGCAAGGTAATGGTCAGTGGCTGGGTGCTGCGCATTGTCACTCCCCTGGGCAAATGGGATGCGTATGACTTAATCATACGCTGTTGCGCAAGCCGCGGCCAGTGGAATGATGGCACTTGGGCGCGATGGCTCTTCAATACCCCAGCAATTCCTTCAGCGGAATCACGCGCCAGACGTGTTTTATGGCGTAGCGGTCGAAGGTTAGCGTCTTCGGCGGATTGTATTGCTCGACGACCAGCTCGGCTGCGGTGCGCTTGACAAGCTTCTTGATGAAGGCCTTGCCGTTGCGTTCGTTTTCTTCTGGAAACGTCTCGATCACGACATGGTCGCCCGGCACGGCGTCGCGGCCGCCGCAATAGATCAGGTCGCCGGGCTCGTAGCGCGGCACCATGGAATCGCTCAGCACGTGCAGCGCGAACACTTTTGGCACGTTGCGGACGCCCGGCGGACGCTGGACATGGCCCGCCGGCTCGCCGTTGAAGGTGAAATCGCCATCATCGCCGCCGACGGCCGCGCCCAGCACCTCGATATCCATCGACCCGGCGGGCAGGGGGGCGGCATCGGTGACGATCTCGGCGTCGGCGACCGGACCGGCATCGTCGAGGAAGACGACCTGCCCTTGGCCCAGTGCCACCGGGTCGACGCGCAGGAAGGCGGCGGTCTTCAAGAGGTTCTCGGTCTTGGGCAGGTTGCGGCCGGTTTCCCAGTTGCCGACGGCGGCGACATCGGTGTCGTTGTGCTCGGCGATGTGGCGCATGACCAGGCCGCGCTGCTTGCGCGCCTTGCGGATAGCCGCCCCGACCTTGATCGACAATTCCGTTTTAGCCATGACACCCATGTGAGCGATGAAAGCGGCTCTCGTCTATGAAAGAATGGCTTGCATTATTTTTTGAGTTATGCTTATATCTGGTCATGCAAAACCTGTCCAGCTTTCATGGCGCCGAGGCGCCTGACTCCCATGGGGCGCATCCGGCGACTGTCGCCGGCACCCTTCCGCCCCGGCCGTCCTCCTCCCCGGCCGGGGCGAAGCCCGAGGTCCGGTGCTCCAAGGCACCAGCCCCGGGTCCGGTCGGCCGGTCAACGGCGACCGGAACGGCCGGAGCCGCCGCTCCCCTCGGCTCCGGCCCCCAATTCGACCGGCATGGCGCCGGCCCGATGTCTTCGGGTCCATCTGGCCGATCCTGCATCCGCACCGAAGACGGCACCGTCATCCTTTGCGACAGGGCGATCGGCAGGGCGGTTTCGGCCCCCGACAGAAAGACGGCGGAGGCGCGGCTTTCGCGCCTCGTCGAAGCGGCGGGACAGCGAACCCGGTCCGGCTGAGCCGGCGGCGCAAGCCGGGCGTCGAACCACACAACACTGAGTGCGGCCCAATGGGCCCAACCTTGACGCTTGCCTGGCGGCGCTCGGCCGAAGGCAGAACTTTGGATGGAGCCTGGAAATGGCAAGTTACACCGAGGCGGACTTGCAGGAGATTGCCCGCTGGCTGGAGGCCGGGCTTTCCGCTTCGAGGATCGCCGCCGCTTTCAGCGCGCTGCGCGGCAGTGCGGTATCGCGCGATGCCATTATCGGCATCGTGCACCGCAACGCCGTGCTGGACGCGATCGGCTTTGGCAATGTCAAAGGGCTGCCGGTCGGAGCCAAGCAGGCCGTGGGCAAGCACGCTGGAAGCAAGCGGGCGAGCACAACGCCGACGCACGGCAAAGAGAGCTCCAGGCCGGTCGCCAACACGGTCGACGCCGCGAACACCGCCAATGGGGCCGGCATGCGTAAGGCGGCCGCCAGGCGCGACACTTCGCCTGGCCGGCTGCCGCCGCGCCTGTTGGTGCCCGAGGCGGGTGTGCTGATCGCCGACGGCCAGACCTATCGTTTCACGATGCCGGTGCCGCCGCGTGCACCCGTGGGCCGCCAGCCGCATGGCGTGGCGATGCGCTTCATCGACTGCCTGTTCTCCCGCTGCCGCGCACCGCTGGATCTGACGGTGGAAGAGGATACCGACATTTCCATTGCTGAAGAGCGGGATGCGCCCGGCGACCGGCCAGGCGCCGACATGCTGTGCTGCGGCGTGCGGACCAGTGCGCTGAAGAGCTACTGCACCTATCACCAGGCGCGCTTCCGCCGCAGGGTTTTTGCGGTGGAGGCGGGGTGAGAGAAAGCGTCCCTTCTCCCCGTTCGCGGCAGGGCTGTCCGGGGAAAGTTTTGAGTGAATCGAAATGCCGCATGTGCATGCCCCGTAAAACGGGGTTTGTCCGTCTTCTCT
>NZ_JAMYSC010000030.1:0-90890 GCF_040321755.1 Mesorhizobium sp. M0276
CAAACCAGGAATGCCCCATGGTCGGATATGAGATATGAAAGATCGGCGGAATGGCCAGCCCGATTGAAGGATTGCCGTGAAACATGTCCAACACGTTGTGAACGTAGCCACGGCTATTCAGCAGATTGTCAAGCATGTGCCGCTTGAACAGATTGCCTCTCGACGATTGCACTTGCGGCGACTTCTTTGTGTGCAGGCGGCAGACGAGGTCATAGCGATCGTCGATGAGCAAATCGCGCAAGGAGATGAACAGCGACGACATGTCACGACCGCGATTTTTCTCGATAACGCGGACGATGGCATTCTTTACACCAGGGCGTTTTGCCAAGGCGGCTTCAATCTCGACCTTCTTCTCCGCGGTATCCGTGGTGGCGATAAAATCATAGGCAACCGGAATATTCTCGGTCAGGGCTAGGATCTCGTCGAGCATATCAGTGTAGTAAATATGCGCGCAGACCGCGACCTTGCCGTAGTCGGCAGCGGCGCCATCGCCTTTCATCCACTCATCCGGCAAGACGCTCATCAGCGCAGCGTTGGTGTTGAGATTCCTCAACTCCGAAGAGCGTAAAACATTGCGCCAAATCAAATTGAGGTCGTAGTCGGAGGTCTCTTTAAGCGCCCGCAAAGCCCGAGGCAAATCAATGCCATTCTGCTCTAAAAAAATCGGATCGTTAAAGAAAAGTCTCCGCTTCAGTATCGGGTTTCTGTTTGAAATAGTCTCATCAACTTCAATGAATACAGGATATTTCGACGTATACCTTTCCGAATCAACATAGACATCAGAACTATATCCGAAATCTTCAAAAAACTTGGTAAAACGCGACTCGTGAATCAATACAGAGTCCGTATAATCCTTGATTATCGGCATACTTTCCCAATAATTACGAAAAGCAAGCGAGGTGAGCATCGTCCTTCTTACCGCGATGAAATGAGAGTTTAGATGGCTGGCTAAGCTCCCCTGTCCCGTGAAAGGATTGGGTACCATTTCCTTGTGACCTGATATGCCCCAAAAATCACAATCTCGAAGTTCCATTTCTGAAAACATTTCCGAGAATGGGAAAAGAGGCCCGTAGAATGTGTGATTGAGTAAAAGGATTTCATCGTAGTCGCCGAGCTTGTCATAACCTATGAACTTGAGCCCATCGCTGTACGCTCCAACGTCGAGTCCCGTATTCTCACGGATGATGATCTCGTCTACAGCAGACCGCACTGCAATTTCCGACGATCTTGAAAGGTCGCCGTTGGAGACAAAGATAATCGTCTCTACGAATGGTCTCAGTTTGCCCAGAAGGAAGAGTATGTATTCATCGGCAAGACCTGTTTCATTATAGAAGAAAAAAATTGCCCCACGACGCATCCCCAATTCCCCGCAAAACCAAACCCACGTGGCATAGGGACCACGTCTCCCACGGAAGCATCTCGACGGCGGAACACTTCCGTGTCACGATGTCGTAGTTCTAGCTAAGCTGTGAATCTATCCATCCGGAAAGTTGGCCGATCCCCTCGCCCACAGTTTTCAAAGGTTGCCATTCCAGTTCACGAACCGTCCTGTCAATGTTGGCGACAGCGCAGCGCACATCGCCGTTGCGGAACATGCCGTTGACATGCGGTTCCGGCGCTCCGTATCTTTTTGCGATGATCCTTGCCAGGTCAAGAACCGTGGTCTTGGAGCCGGTACCAACATCGTAGGCGAGCGACTGCGACAGATCTGTAGTTGTGGCTTTGTCGAGGGCCGACGCTACGTCATCGATGAAAACGAAGTCCCTTCCGATATCCCCATCTTCATAGATCGGGATACTCTTGCCTTCCTTGGCCATTCTGATGAACAACGATACAATTCCGGTGTAGCTATTCGTCAAGGACTGCCCGGGACCATATACATTCTGAAGGCGAAGTACGTTGACGATTGTTCCGAACGAAAGAGCCCAAGCTCGCAATATTTGTTCCTGGGTTAGTTTCGTCGCTCCGTAGATACTGGTTGGATTCGGTATCGTTTTCTCCGCGTCCATTGGGAGAGGCTCAAGTCCGGGAAAATCCCACTCCGCGCGTTCAAGCTGCTGCTTTGATCTTTGACCAGGATAAGTTACCTCTCCCAGATTTCTGGACTGCCATGCCCCTTCTCCGTAGACGGCGCGGCTTGAAGCCAGCACAAAACGCTCAGGAACATGCGATGCCGTGGCGAAGGCGTCCAACATGCGGGTTGTGCCAAGGACATTTGCTGTCGCGTGGCGTGAGGCCTCGGTGAGCGACTGCCCCGTGCCCGTTTCAGCCGCCAGATGTACCACGACGTCCGGTCGGGTGATTTCCAATGCCTGAGCCCAGGTCGAAGCCTCGGTCACATCGGCAACCATGAGTTCGACGCGAGGGTCAAGTTCGGTAGGACGTTTCCGTTCAGCGTGAATCTGGGGATGCAAGCTATCGATGACAATTACACGCCCGAAACGGTTTGCCAATTTGGTGGACAACGCACATCCAATGAATCCGGCTCCGCCCGTCACAACACACATTTTGGACATTCAATCAGCATTCCATGTTTCGTTGATTTGGTTGCTCCGCATCGGTCGATCTGATTTGAACAGATTGGAGCCGCGAACCACAGCCGCTCTGCCGATCGCCGGGCGCGGCGCGCAAGGCCTTTTGTCAGATGTCTCAAGACCCATCCTGTCCCTCAGACCAGGACACGGTGCACCACCGCTTCCGTCGATTGCCGCCAGTCCGGCGCGTTCCAGCCGAAGACGGAGGCGAACTTCGCGCTCGAAAGCCTGGAATTGGAGGGGCGACGCGCCTTTGTCGGATAGTCCATCGTAGCAATGTCCCGTACCCGCGCCCAAGGACCACCAGACACGCGGCTTGTGTCCAGGATATGACGGGCAAAGCCGCTCCAGTTGGCTTCGCCGGTCCCGGCCAGGTGATAGGTGCCGGGCGCACCGAAGCTCTTGTCGCCATTCAGCTGTGCTGCCGCATGCAGGATTGCATCGGCGATATCAAGTGCGGATGTGGGATTTCCCCATTGATCGGCCACCACGGCGATCTCGTCGCGGTCGGCGGCAAGCCGCAGCATGGTCTTGACGAAATTCTTGCCGAACGGGCTGTAGACCCATGCCGTGCGCAGGATCAGGTGATGCGGGTTGGCTGCCGCCACCACCTGCTCGCCGGCTAGCTTGGAGGCGCCATAGACGCTGGCTGGTGCGGTCGCGTCGGTCTCGACATACGCGCTGTCCTTCGAACCGTCGAAGACATAGTCGGTCGAAAGATGGATGACGGGAACGCCAAGCCGCCTTGCTGCTTCCGCCACTTTGCCGGCACCGACGGCGTTTACCGCGAATGCCAGATCGGGCTCGTCCTCGGCCTGATCCACCGCCGTGTAGGCGGCAGCCGAAACGACGATGTCCGGCTTGCCGGCCGCAATAGCTTCGATCAGAGTATCGGGTTTTGCCAAATCAAGTTCCGGACGGCCAATGGCGATGACCTCCACGCCGGTACGCCCCTGACCGGCCTCCAGAAGGCTTGCCGCGACCTGGCCCTCGCGTCCGGTGACAACGAGCCTCACACTACCCCCTTGCGCGCTTCGCCCAGTCTTTCACCGGCATAGTGCTGTTCGCGGATCGGCCCCCACCACCATTTGTTGTCGAGGAACCAGTCCACGGTTCTCGCCAGGCCGCTGTCGAAATTCTCATTGGGCGCCCAGCCGAGATCACGGCCGATCTTCGATGCGTCGATGGCGTAGCGGCGATCATGGCCGGGACGGTCGGTGACGAAGGAAATCAGGTCGCGATAGCTCTTGCCACCGGCCCGGGGACGCCTGATGTCGAGCAGATCGCAGATCGTCTGGACGACGCCCAGGTTCGTCCGCTCGGAATTGCCGCCGACATTGTAGCTTTCGCCCGGCTGCCCTTTCGTGGCGACGAGTTCCAGAGCCCGCGCGTGATCCTCGACGAACAGCCAGTCGCGCACATTGGCGCCGGCGCCATAGACCGGTAGCGGCTTTTCGTCGAGCGCATTGAGGATGACCAGCGGGATCAGCTTTTCGGGAAAGTGGTAGGGTCCGTAATTGTTCGAGCAGTTGGAAAGCACGACCGGCAGGCCGTAGGTTTCGTGCCAAGCGCGCACCAGATGGTCCGACGCCGCCTTGGAGGCGGAATAGGGCGAGGACGGCGCATAGGGCGTTTCCTCGACGAACATGCCGCCATCGAAAGGCAGATCGCCGAACACCTCGTCGGTCGAGACATGATGGAAGCGGAAGCGGCTCCTCCTGTCCTCAGGCAGGCCGCGCCAGTATTCCAGCGCGGAATTGAGGATCTTGTAGGTACCGACGATGTTGGTCTCGATAAACGTACCTGGCCCATCGATCGAGCGGTCGACATGGCTCTCGGCGGCGAGGTTCATGACGATGTCGATATCGTCCCGGCGGAGGATGTCGAGCACAGCCCTCTCATCGCAGATATCGGCCTGCGCGAAGCGGTAATTGTGTGCATTCTCGATCGGCCGCAGCGAGGCCAGGTTTCCCGCATAGGTGAGCTTGTCGAGATTGGTCACGCGATAAGCCGGGTTGGCGCACAGATGCCGGCACACCGCCGAACCGATGAATCCAGCACCGCCTGTCACCAGAAAATTCATGCCGCTGTCCTCTCTGCGCCCTTTGGCAGCACCCATCACGCAAATACCTCGGCGGCGACCAGCAGCGGCGCCTCCAGGTCCTTGTCCGAAAGCTGGAACCCGCCAGCCAGCGATGGCCAATCGATACCGATGGCGGGATCGTCGAAGCGGATCGATCGGTCATGCGCCTGCGAATAGGTGTCGGTGACCTTATACAGGACCTCGGTGTCGGGCACGAGCGTCACGAAGCCGTGCGCGAAGCCTTTTGGCACCAGAATCTGGTTGCCCTTTTCAGCCGACACTTCGAGCGCGACCCACTTTCCAAAGGTTTTCGAGCTGCGGCGAATGTCGACCGCGACGTCGAGAATGCTGCCCCGGATGACGCGCAGCAGCTTGTCCTGGGCCCGCGGCGGAAGCTGGTAGTGAAGCCCTCGCAAGACTCCCGCCGCGGCGGAATAGGAATGATTGTCCTGCACGAAAAGCAGGTCGATGCCCGCCTGCGCAAAGCGTTCGGCATTGTAGGTTTCCACAAAGAAACCGCGCGCGTCGCCGTGCCGCTTCGGAACGATTTCCAGCACGCCATCGATGCCGAGGGACCTGACTTCCAGCATCTAGCCCTCCGACAGCTCGACGACACGCCGGCGCAGGTAGGCGGCATATTCATTCTTGCCCAGGCGGTCGGCGCGCCGCAGAATCTGGTCCACTGTCAGCCAACCCTGTTCAAGGGCGATCTCTTCTGGACAAGCAACCTTGATGCCCTGGCGATGCTCGATTGTGCGCACGAAGGAAGACGCTTCGTGCAGGCTGTCATGCGTTCCGGTGTCGAGCCAGGCATAGCCGCGGCCCAACCGGTGAACATGCAGCTGGCCGCGCTCGAGGTAGACATTGTTGACCGCCGTGATCTCGAGTTCGCCACGCGCCGAGGGCCGGATGGCAGGGGCGATGTCAACGACGTCGTTGTCATAGAAATAGAGACCGGTGACAGCCCAGTTGGATTTCGGCTCCTGCGGCTTTTCCTCGATCGTCAGCGCGGTTCCGGTGGCCTTGTCGAAGGATACGACACCATAACGCTGGGGATCCTCGACATGGTAGGCGAACACCGAAGCGCCCTTTTCGCGCGAGGCCGCAGCCCGGCAAAGCTGCGACAACCCGTCGCCGAAATAGATGTTGTCGCCAAGGATCATGGACACGCTGTCCTTGCCTATGAAATCCCGGCCAATGATGAAGGCTTCCGCAAGGCCGTTGGGCTGCGGTTGCTCGGCATAGGACAGTTCAAGCCCGAACTCCGATCCATCGCCAAGCAGATCGCGAAAAACTGGCAGATCACGCGGCGTTGAAATGACCAGAATCTCACGGATACCCGCAAGCATCAAAACGCTCAGCGGATAATAGATCATCGGCTTGTCGTATATCGGCAGAATCTGCTTAGAGATTGCTAATGTTAGCGGGTAAAGACGCGTTCCGCTGCCCCCAGCAAGGATAATTCCTTTCAAGAAGCTCTCCTTGACATGTCTAGGCCCCCCGGGCCCTTGCCGCCCGTGATTAGGTTCCACGCAATGGCTTGTCAATCTCGGCGCTCGACAAACGACCAGACTATATCCACCCCGGTGCCCATCGACGTTTTCGGCGAGCCGTTTTATCCTGCTGAGGTCGAAGGCCTGGCGGGAACAAGCCGATTGGCGTCATGGTGATCGACTTTGACTGGCTCGCCTCTTGGGTTCAACCGTTCAGCAAAGCCTTTGTGAAAGATAATGCCATTCATGTAGGCAAAAATCATCGCAAGCGCCGCTGTTCGCAAGGGGTAATCAACCAGCGAGTGAACGAGAAGAAACGACACCGAGAGGAACGCGGCTTTCTGCAGCGGATACCGCCGAACCCCAACGGACGACGTGAAAAGCAATGTCAGGTAAACCGCGATCAGAAGAACAACGGGCGCGCCACCCTCAAGTGCCAGTTCCAGATAGTCGTTGTGAGCGTGATTCACGTAAGGCTTGAAGATCATCTCTCCCCTTTCGTAAATCTGATAGACCTTCTGAAAGCTGCCGAAGCCCACTCCTGTCGCCCAGTTCTCTTCAATTCCCGCGATCGTCGTGCGAGCAAATTCGGCGCGCCCAAAGGTCGGATCAACCACCTCCGCATCGATCTTCGCCCACGCGCCCATCGTGTAGAGCGAAAGACCGATGAAAACCGCAAGAATGCCACAACCGCCTAGCCTGGAGCGAGCGGACAGAAAGACAACCGATACTATGGTGATCGCCAGTCCGATCAGGATACCGGCGCGCGAACCGGCGGCCAGAAGCAGCAGCAACAGCATTATCAATCCGAGCGATCCAGACAGAAGGTGCCCGCGGAACAGGCCGTGGCAGACAACGAAGGGGATGGACACGAACAGCAACGCCGAAAAGTGATTCTGGTTGGCAAACAGTCCCGCATTGATCGTGAACGGCAACAACCCCTCTATGGCAACCGTTTTGGAGAGTGAATACTGGATCGCGGCAGCCAATCCGTTACAGATGATACCCATGAAAAAGAACGGCAGCAGGCCGTAGACCTGATCCGTACGCAAGCGGATAACGCTCAGAAAGAATGCTGCCGCCGCCGAAAAATACAGAAAGCACTCGATCGTGCGCCCGACGCCAACACTGACGAAGCGCAGCCGGGTTTCGCCGGCGAGCCACGGAGTTGCGAGCAGCAGTTCCGGCCGCAATCCGCTCAACAGGGCCGCAGGCAGCGGCACGATCTGAAGGCAGAACACGGCAAGGGTCAGGGCAAGCAGCCACAAGACCGGACGAGGGATGCGCTGCCCCGATGGCCTTGAAAAGACGGCCGCGGCCGAGACGATCGCTGCAATTTCGATCAGCGTTTCGGTGTAGAGGCCACTCGCCGTGCCGCCGCCAATCAGCATCGACAGGAAAAGAACCGACCCAAGCAGATACTTTTCCCATTCCGTGGACCGGCTTGGGCGCTGTCTCACAATGAAACTCTTTCGATGCTCAGCTTGTGCATGACCAACGTGCC
The DNA here is from genome assembly GCF_040321755.1 of Mesorhizobium sp. M0276. Classification (NCBI taxonomy): domain Bacteria; kingdom Pseudomonadati; phylum Pseudomonadota; class Alphaproteobacteria; order Hyphomicrobiales; family Phyllobacteriaceae; genus Mesorhizobium; species Mesorhizobium sp. M0276. Next base: position 7,615 of record NZ_JAMYSC010000030.1, read on the forward strand.
GACGTATCGAAATCGCCAGCTCTCAGCGATGGCTGCTGTTTCCAGCCGCAACAACTGCATCGGACACGCGCTCGTTCCGATCGCGAAATCAAGGCTCAGATGCTGCCGGTTGAATGTGCCTGCCGGAATGTTGAACCGGGCTATTTCGCTTGCCGGATCTGCGCAGCGGATGGACCAGAACAGCCCCTTTGGCAACTTCAGGTTTCTCCCGGAGGCAGTCAGGGAAATCCTGTAGGAGCCGGGAGGCAATTCGACATATTGCTGGAGCGCGGCGTTCTTCACCGGCGTGTTCAAAAATCGAACGATCGCTCCGCTGTCGCTTTCGCCGACATCGCGCGACCCGGCAAAAGTAATTTCCAGACCGGAGCGATCGTGAACCTGCCAATCGAAGGGCTTGCCGCTGCGGACGGGTTCAAAGCCGCCGTTGAAAATATAGCCACCCAGCGTCCGCTCCTGATCGGACAGGCTGAAAAGGAACAGCCGATAGGCTGGCTCGTAGTCCTTTTGCCTGATGTAGCCGTTGATCACGGCAGACAGTTCCTTCGATGTCGGTGGTGAACTCGATCCGGTAAGGTCGAGCAACAGTTGACTTGCCGCGCGCAGGCCTTGCGGATCCTGACCAAGGGCAGCGAAAAGATTGGACCTCCACGGAGCCTTTATCTTTATGGCTGCCAGGACAGCCCGGTATCCGTCCGGATTTGAAAGAATCGCCGGCATGCCCGCCGCGATGATTGGAAAGCGGTCCGGCCACCGGCGTAGCAATGTGTCGATCTCGGCGACAGCGCGTGACAGATCACCTACCTCGATCGAACGGTCGATCGATCTCTGAAGTGCATGGATTTCCGTCTTGGACAGTTTTCGAGCCTGGTCGAAGAATTCAAAAGCTTCGTCCTTCTCGCCGTGCCGGTACTTGATCTCGCCCAAAAGGCTGTAGAGCCGGGCATCCGCGACATTGAAGCGAAGCGCACCCCTCGCCCTGGCAGCCAAAGCATCCAGATCAGGATCACTGCCTGTTTCGTTCAGGTCACCTGTGATGTCACCTATCAACGCATTTATGTTCAGCGGATCGATCGCAAGCGAGACGGCTGGCGTTCCGGCCTCAAGGAGCCGACTTAGCCCGATCGACGAAGCGGCCAACACTAGAACGGAGGCGACGAACCAAACGCCTGACCGCAGGAGATTTCGCGTGAGCGGGCTGGCCTGCTCCATCATCGACTTTGCCTTCGATTTTCGGGGTGCTCGCGCCGTAGTCGTAGTACTGGTAGTTCATATATTTGTAGGCATAGTTGTAGTCGAACTTGTTCACTGCAAACTTCGACATCGCCCCTCCGATCACATTCGCACCGGCCGCCCGCAGACGCCTGAGCGCCGTCTTGGCTGATTTGCGCGTCACCTGGTTGGTGGAAACGACCATCAACGTGCCCTCCGCCAGCCGGCTAAGGATTGGGCCGTCGGAAAGGCCGACGACCGGTGGAGCATCGATGATGACCAGATCGAAGCGTTTGCCGAGATTGGTCAAGATCATTGCCATCTTCTGCGAAGAGAGAAGGTCGGCCGGGTTCGGCGGAATGGTCCCGGACGTCAGTACAGTCACGTTAGGGTATTTCGTCGTCCTGAAAATGCCCGCCAAATCATCCTTGCGAACGGTATTCGTCAGAAGGTTGCTCAACCCGATCACGTTGTCGAGACCGAACAGCCGATGCAGGTTCGGTTTGCGAAGATCGCCATCGACCAGCAGAACCCTTGCGCCGAGCGCCGCGAAATCCTGGCCGAGCTTGAACGAGGTGGTCGACTTGCCTTCCGAAGGTTCCGAACTGGTCACCAGCAGCGATCGCGGCGCACCCTCCGCACCGGAGAACTGCAGCGATGTTCGCAACGAACGATAGGCCTCTGAGAGCCCGGATTTTTGATCGGCGATGCTGGCTATGAGTTCGCGGTCGTCGACAAGCGGCAGGATGCCGAGCATCGCCAGTCCCAGCTCTTTCTCGACCTGCTCCGGATTGGTGAAGGTGTTGTTCAAGAGCTCGATGATGTAGATGATCGATGCAGTCAAAGCCATGAAAAGCGCCAGCGCGATTGCAAGATTGATGCTCAGGCGTGGAGAATAGGGGGCTACGGGCAGCGAAGCGAAGTCGACGATCGCGGCGCTTTGCGTCTTGAGTTCCGAGCTAACCCCAACTTCATTCAGCTTGGTGATAAGGCTGTCGTACTGCGACCGATTGGAATCGACCTCACGCTTCAGGATCGTGTATTTGATATTTTTGTCGTTGAAGACGGCCTGCTGTCTCTCCATTTCCGCGAGCTTGGATTTTAGGTCGGCCTCCTTGCCTTGCGCTTCCTGGTATTTCAGTCGCAACGAATCCGTTATCGCAAGAACGCCATTGTCATAGAGCCGCTGCAGTTCCCTGATCTGCGATTGCAATTGCTGCATTTCCGGATAACCAGGCTTCAGGATGCCCAGTTTCTGCTGATACTGGCTGGACAGATCCGCCAGCTTTTCGCTGAGCTTCTGCAGACCTTCGCTTTCCAGAACCGGGCCGAGGCTTGATCCGCGTCCCTTTTCTATCTGACTCACGACCCGCCCCGCATCCAGGCGCTCCTGGATCGCCATGGCCAGCGCGGTGTTCAGGGCTTCGATGTTAGAGTCGATCAGCGATTTGTCGTCGCCTGTGACCGTGATGCCGGCGTCTTTTGCGTAGGTGACCAATTCCTCCTCGGATTTTTGCAGCTTTTGCTTCACCTGCAGAACCTGTTCCTGGATGAATTGCCTTGCCAGATCAGAGGTCTCGCTGGTCTGGTCCAGTCGCTGATCGATAAAACTCTGTGCGACCTGATTGGCTACGTCGCTTGCATATTTCGGCTTCTGATCGACAAAGGTGATCGACAGCAGGCTTGTATTGGTGACCAGATTGACCGTCAGATCGTCCAGGATTCGCTTGATGGCGATTGCCTCGCGCTCCTCGGGCGTTCTCTCCTCGATGGAGGGCGACTTCGAAAGTCCGAATGCCCGGTAGACAATGTTGCTCAGCGAAAAGCTCGGCGTCGGAAACAGGAAGTCCGGCTTTTCGCCAAGCCCTAGCTGGAAGGCCACGCGCTGAGCCAGCGCACGGCTCTTCAGCTTTTCACGGGCGGTCAGGAAGGCCCTGACGTCGCTGTTTTCGGAAACAACTTCGATGTCCTGAAAGACCTTCGCCGAAGGGACCAGCACTTCGAGCTGCGTCGTTGCCTGATATTTTGGTGTCTGCATCATTGTCACGATGACGCCGGCGACAAGTCCGGCAGCGGCCATCATGACGATCAACCAACGATACTGGACAATGTAAAACAACAGCTTGAGCGGGTTGAACCCGTCATCCCGACCGCCATGGTCACGACCATAAGGACCGTAGTTTTGCGGCACGTCATAGGGGAGGTCCGCAGACAGGGCCTGTCGGGATCCGGCAAGTTGGGACTGCCTGTTACGATCGAGCATGTGCGAGGTGACCCTGGGGTTGTTCGTCGTGCCCTGTCCTAAGGAATGACCGCAATGCGGGCCGCGCTGGACGCGAGACCCAGGGCATCCTTCAAATTGTTCATCGCGATTTTCGACTTGGAAGCAAACACGACGATCACATCGCCGCCATAAATGCGTGGGTTGCGATTTTTGCCGGCCCGGATTTCCTCGACATTGTAGTTTGCCACGAGCTTGTTTTGGCCGATATTCCGATAGACGAAGACCTTGCCGGCATCACCGACCGGATTGAAGCCTCCGGCAAGGGCGATCGCGTCCAGCAAAGAAGCACCGCTGGACACAGGATAGATACCGGCCTTGTTGACTTCGCCATCGACCGTGATGCGCCGGCCAATCGATTCCTTGACGAAAATCGTCACGTCAGGCGCTTGCAGGTATTTTTCACCGTAGCCAGTCTCGATTTCCTTCTCGAGTTGACGCACGGTCCTGCCGGCCGCAGTCATCGTTCCGATTAGCGGAAGCGAAATCTGCCCGCCTGCGTCGACCTGAACAGTCCTGTTCAAATTGTCGACCTGGAACACGCTAACCTCCAGCACATCATTGGCAGAGAGGGGTTGCTCGCGGCCATTCTGCGTATTCTGCGGCGGCGGCAGGTCCTTCACCACCTGCAGTGTGCCGCCGCCTGAAAGAGCCCTGGAGGACGCCGCCGGCTGAAGGGCGCTGACAGGATTTGTGGACGACGTCGATGTCGACGGGGTGCTGGTGCAAGCAGATATCGCCAGCGATGCGAGCAGCGCTGTCACGGTGCCTGCATTTCGCCTTGCAAAATCGAAGATGCCGATCAGTGGGTCCCGCTCTTGAACAGCCGGCCAAATCCGCCGAAACGGCCTACGCTGCTGGCACCCGACCTTTTCGCATTCCGCTTTCCAATGGGCACGAGCGCCCGATCCTGCAATATCGCGTCCGGACGGTTGACCGCCAGAAGCGTCGCCTCGACAAAACACAAATGCGCTACCCGCATGACGGCGAATGACGCATTCGACAAAATTACGCAAAACAGCGGGTGTCGGACCTCGGCTATCGGCTGACAGCGTCATCGTCGTCCTGCAGCCCGGTAATAAGAGCGGCGGCGCCACCAACCGCGGCGGCGCCCAAGAGAGCTGGCAGCATGACAGGCTTCGAGCTGGCAGGCACAACCGTCGCAACTGGCGTATCGAGCGAAACGCACATGCCACCTTCGACAGGATCGACCTTGATCGTGGTGTTGCCAGGAATATCGAATGCGCAGTTGGCACCCACCGCAAGCAAAGCGGACGCCTCTGCCCCGGTCATGATGCGCGCGCCCGAATACACTGGTGCTTCGGGACCCACGCCAGCATAGCCGCCGGCCTGGGACATTTGAACGTTACCATGGACCTGCGTAAGGCGACCTACCGCACCGGCGGACGCCGGCACGGTCGCAAGACAGGAACAGGTCTCCTGAGCGAAAGCATCGGGCGTTGCAAACAGAATGCCCTCTGCGGCGAATACAACAAAAACGAAAACAGCCCCGAACCTACGACGAATCCCCATTTCTACCCCACCCAAACCTGCAACTCACCCTCTTGGAATGAATCACACCGGCTCCCCCGTCAATCTCCGTCAGAGGCTGACGCCGCTGACGTCGTACTGCGTCGCCGCGAACTGTCAGAAGCGCGCAGGCAAAATCGCTTCCAGTAGGTCAACCCCCACCGCCGCCACCGGACGGCTGAATTGCGGCCGTCTGTTCGGAACCAACAAGCTTGAGGCAAATGTTGTCGTCGAGGCGGAAAATATCGAGACTCGAATTGGCCGGCACATTCAGGCTGCAGCCGCCGAACTCGATCGACGCAACAAATACGGCAGGCGCCGTTTTGCTCACAGATTCATCTGTCTTTGATCCCCTCTGCATCACCTTCGACGCACCAATTCAAAGATAGCAGATCAGCACGTAGCAGTTTTTCGATCACAATTCCAACACATTTCGCGTTGGCGGCAATTTATGCCGATTCGTAACTGTCATAGCACAGTACTTTAGCCATATCGAATGAACAGTTTCGACCAAAAATCTCAGAAACCGACGTTACCCAGCAGAAGATCACAAATACCCTAATGCAGGAAACTCGTTGGCCGGGGCCAGGGCAGATCCATTCACTTCGCCGCAAGAGCATCCAGTCCGTGGCGGTTCAGCAAGACTTGCACATTGGACCGGCTTGAATCGACTCGCCGCAGAGAATTCGGCCCTGCGTAAATATGGCAGCCAGGTCTTCCCCCTTGGCCGTCGAGCACTGCACAACCAGGATATCGCCAACCTTCGAAGCGATCTTGCCATCGCAAGGCGTTCCGGCAGCAACGGGTTTGCAGGTCAGGACCATCCCCTGATAGTTCCGGTGCGCCGCTCCGAAGGTCGTCCTCCATCCGGCCCAACTGTCCGTCAAGCCCTTTCATTCTTTCGCCGCGAGGCCATCCAGCTTTTCTATCTGCTGCATATACTTCGCGATGACGATAGTTTCCGAAAATTGCCGCTCGACCTTGTTTCTGCCCTCCACTCCCATCCGGCCCCTGGAGGCATCATCCATCATCGCAAACTCGATCATCTTGCTTGCCAGATCATCAGTGTCCCTCGCCTTGCACAGGAAGCCGTTGATGGCGTGGTCCACCACCTCTCTGCACCCGGGCACGTCGGTGGTGATCAGCGGCTTGCCCATCGCGGCCGCCTCGAGCAGCGAACGCGGCGTTCCCTCCCTGTAGGAAGGCAAGACGACACAATCGGCGGCACGCAGGAAAGGCCGCACATCATCGGTGGTGCCGAGATATTCGATCAATCCCTCACCGACCCATTGCTCGACATGCTGCCGACTGACGGCGGTCCGGTTCTCGACATCGAGAAAGCCGAGCAGTTGGAAACGCACACCGGGCATCTTCTGGCGAACTAGACGGGCCGCCTCGATAAACTCGCCGACACCCTTGTCCCAGAGAAGCCGGGCCACCAGAAGAAACACAATCGCACCAGCGTTGGTGCGCGCTTCGGACGACGGAGTAAAACGCACGAGGTCGATGCCGGAGCCGGGCAAAAGCCCGGTCTGCTCCTTGCGAACCAAATTCCCAATGACGAACAGCGTCCTGTCATCGTCATTCTGAAAGAAAACCATTTTGGAACGGGCCAGCGCCACCCGATACAAGGCCTTGGCAATTCTGAGCAGGAGGCCACCGCGGACGAATGCTGTCCCCAGTCCGGAAATGTTATTTATGACCGGAACGCCGTTCAGATTGGCGGCGATGGAGCCGAACACGTTGGGCTTGATCGTAAACCCGACAAACGCCAACGGCCTCTCATGCCGCAAGAGAAGCCAGAAGCGCCACAGAAGTGCCATGTCCCGCAAAGGCGACATACCGGAATTGTCCATTTCGAGTTCGACGTAGCCGCAGCCCATGGCCGATATCAGCGAAGAGTATTCGTCTCTCGGCGCCGCGATGACGATGTCATAGCCATGGCTCCGCAAGCCCTCGATCAGCCCCTTGCGGAAATTGACGACATTCCAGGACGTGTTTATCGAAATGATTATCTTGCTGCGAGCAGCCGGCATCATTGGCTCCCGCCCGGATATGGCGAAGGCGCTCCTAACAGCATATCCGCAAATCGCCCAGGCGACCTTTCCGACAGGGTCTCCCCATATAAGGCCGACCGATCGCCGGCGTGCATGACCTTCAGCAGTGCATCCGCAATTTCCAGCGCACCAAATCCGGCTGAAATCTCGAGGCCGGACAGCGTGTCCAGATCTCCCGCACAGGGCGTGGTGACGATGCCGGGAATCCGGCAAGCCATCATTTCCAGAAGGACGTTTGGAAATCCTTCGATCGCCGACGTGAGCAGGCCGGCGCGCGATGCACGAAACAGCGGAAATGGATTATCTCTCTGGCCGAGCAGATTTACTCGAGAGGCCAGATCGAACCTGCCGGCGTAGGCTCTTAGCTCCGCTTCCATGGGTCCGGCCCCCACCATGCTAAGCTCATAGTCTTCGCCGGTTCTTCGCCTGACCTCGGCGAGCACGTCAATCGCGATCGTTGGCCGCTTTACTTCGATCAGCCGGCCGCACCAGACTATCTGCGGACGACGGGAAATCATCTTCGCGTCGTCCTCCGCCAACATTTCGGTGGACATTTTGACGATGAGATCTTCGTCAACCGGGTTGGGCAACGTACACAGTTTATCGATTGCTCGCCGAGGCAACACGTCACGCAGGCGTTCATTCATGTAGCTCGTTTGCGCGACAACCATGTCCTGGCTGCCATAGGCAGCGTAGAGCGCCCTGTAGGCCAGTGCGCGAGGGCCATTGAAGCGATCCAGAAGTACCGTGGATTCGCGAGCGACCAGCCTGCGGCTTCGAAGAACCCCGATACTTCGGGCGGCGGCCAGGAACGAATTCACCCGCGTGTGGCTTGAGAATACCAAATCGTACCGATGCCGGATCAGCCGCGGGGCAAGCAAAAGCTCGCTCATCGCTTTGCCGCCGCCGAAGCCGTAACTGCGCCGAATTTCATCCTGGAGTGGCCCAACGGCATCCCCCGCCGCCTGGCTACCCAGAAAGCCGATTTCGACGTCCCAGTCGGGACGGCGCGCAAGTGCCTGCGCAACCAGTTTCAGGATGGTTTCAGCTCCACCTCTGATGTCGAGCGGAATGGCGACCAGCGCGAGCTTCCTTTTCATGAGCTGCAGGGATTCACTGTTTTCGCCGAAAGACATAGGCGTAGGTTTCGGCAGCATCCTTGCCGAGAAACAGCGCCGAAACGCCTAACCAGATGCGCCAGGCGAGAAAGGCCGGCACGAAAAAATAGAAATAGGAGCTCTTCCAGAACAGACGACGCTCGATGATCTCCAGGCCGTTCCGTTTTGCGATTGTTTCGACCTCACTTGGCAGGCATTTGTCGTAAAAAGCCGGAAACCCGTCATGACCCTTGCCCTTTTCGGGAAAGATCGCAAAAAGCAACCGTCGCTTCACCCCCTCCGGCAGGACCCGATTTAACCTTGCGAAAACAGCGTTGCGCGAGGGCGAGAAAATGGCGACCACGCCTCCGGGCTTCGCGCAACTGGCAATGCCACGCAAGGCACCCTCACCGTCGCGGACGTGTTCGAGCGTCGCCTGACAAATCACGACGTCGCCATCACCCCTCCCCTCAAACGAGGTAAGGTCCGCTTCAATCTCCTCGTCGTATATTCCGCGCGGCGCTTTCGACAATTCCTGTGCGTCCAGATCGACCCCAATGACAAAAAGCCTCAGGCGCCGCTTCTCGGATAGGCCGACGAACGGCCTTGCACCCCCGCCGAGGTCATAAACCAGCGCATCGGAGGCAAGCCAGGCAGGCGCTATCTCCGTCGCAAAAGTTCGGTTGCCGTCGATACGAAGGCGCATGGGTAGAACGCTGTCCAGCAACTCGGAAACGGCTACGTTCGCGCGCATAAACTTTCGCAACATCGACACTGCCTCACCGTCAATTTCGTTCGCCGGTCTGTGTCCACTCGGACCAGACATCCGCGCTATATCCTGTGGAACACATAGAGCCGCGTATGATGCGAAAACGGGCCGAGCAACCGATCGGCAGCAGCCCGCAAACCTCTCATGATGCTGTTCCTGCTGTCGTACCAAGCCTGCATCGGCTTTTTGAGGAAAGTCTCGTCCTTCAACCCCTTGAAGCCACCCCTTGGTCGTGTGTCCAGAAGTTTGAAGCCGTGCTGCTCGAACTCGGAAACAATCGAAGATGGCTCAAGGATGAACTGGTAAAATCCGGCCCGCTCACCTGAAAAACTGGGGTAGAGACCCATACTGGCCTTCAATCTCCTGAGAGGAGAAATGCTCGGCACCGTCACGAATGCAATTCCTCCCGACCGGATGATGCGCCGCATCTCCAGTACGATCTCGCTGTACCCATCGAAGAAGTGCTCGATCACGCCGAGAGACCACACTCCATCGAAGAATTCGTCCGCGAAACCTGTTGCCCGAACGTCCCTAACTGTCACTTGTAAATGCGGCGCGGCGCGATTCACCATCCCCACAGTCTTTCGCGCAAAGTCGATTCCATGTGCGGAAAAGCCCGCCTGATGCAGGCAGTAGACCGTGTTGGCCAGGCCACATCCGGCGTCCAGGACCTTGGCCGATCCTGTCAGATATCGCTTGGTCGTTTCGACTACAAAGCGATCCGGCCTCAAGACAATCCCTTCGGCCCAATGGGAATCCCAATAGTCGTCGTCGGCTATCGTGCCGACATGGACGATCCGGCCGTTCTTCTCGTCATAGAATGCCTTCTTCTCATTCATTTCCGGCATCCGACCGGCCACAAAAAACGGCTCGCTGCGTTGCATCAGGCCCATTGTCCGCAATCACGCCCCTTAACGCGAAAAACGAACAAGCCGCGGCTATGGCATAGCCGGACAGGAATGCCATTTCGCTGCCAAGCGGCAGCCGCCACCACAGACTCAGTGCCGCCAAACAGCAGCAAGCCAATGCTCCTGCCGCGTAGGAATAGGTCAGCGTCCTTGCGTTGTTCGAGCGGAGCGCAAACGGATCGATGACCACCTTTTTCGTCCTGTTTACCAGGACAGCGCAGGAAACGATCGCGAAGACCGCTGGGTGAAATGACCTTCCCAGCCATCCGGATGCATAGCCGGAAAAAAACACGCCGATTATCCCCACTGCAGACGCAACTGCAAAAATCAGCGCAATGGTCGCGCCCTCGAACAATCCACGCCGAAACTCCCTGACCTCTCCATTTGCGGCATTGAGAAACGCCCGCGGCACGAACACGAAACTGGCCGCATTCATGAAGAAGCCGACGGAGCGTTGCGAGAGATCGACACAGAACGAGAAGACGCCGAGAAGAGCCTGAGAGCCAAACAACAAGATGATGTATCGAATGCCGACGAACACACCGCTCTCGGCCAGATTGCTCAGCACAAATGCCCAGCCTGTGGCCAGAGACCCGCCAAGGTAGGAAAGGCGCGGCCGCCTCAGATTCATCGGTCCCAGCAAGGCAAATGAAATCAGCGCTCCGGCGAAATAGCTGAGCGAAAAGGCCGTAAGAGCAGAACCTACTTTTGCATCTCCGGCAAGCAGGACTACCGCTCCCGCCTGGTATGCGACAGCCTGGCCGATCGCTGACCAACCGTACGCCCACAACCGCAATTGCGACCTCAGGACCTCTTGAAGTGCGGTGTGCAAGCCGAACGAAACGATGATGGTTGCGGCGACGGCGTTGCCAAATCCGAACCACGCCAGCGCCGATCCAGCCAGGATCACAAACAACGCCACAATGGCCAGCGCAGCCAAAACAGACGATACGTACTCTCTACCCATTGCAGCGGCATGCATTTTTGCAGAAACCGGCATTATCGAATAGGTCGCAGTTCCAAAAACAAGCGTCGAGATAAATAAAACGGTCGCAATCGTCGTGCTGAAAATCCCATACTGCGCAGTTTCCAGATGGCTTCCGATGTATAGTAAAGTCACCATGTTCAAAAGGCCGGGCACAATTCTTATGACGATGGCCTCCACGAATTTCCACAGGCTGGTTATTTTCATGAGATCACCCGTGCTAGTGACCTCTTGAGCAAGAAGGGAAAACTCAACGCACCAAAGTGCAAGCAGGCAATGACCGCCTTGCTCAGGAACCCACCCGAGCGATATCGTCCAAGCCAGAATGCCCTGATGTAATTCAAGTTCAGCAACAACAGCGGGTACGCATTTTGCCGCTGAAGAAGCCGATTTCTTGCCGTCATCCCCTCCGCCAAATACCTCTTTCGCCCGACATCGACGTTGACACAAATGACATCGTGTTCGATCGCCAATCTGGACCAGAGAAGAGATGTTGGAACGCGGCGGAACCGCCCGGCAGGGGGCACGGCAACCTGTTTCAACAAGGCAGTTCTGATGACCTCTTTCCTGTCGCCGACTACACCTTCGTCGGCTCGCATCCTGATCAGGTTTGTACGCTCAGACGGAAACCGGTTTGTTGCTGCATCTGCTCCCTCGAGAACCATGGAGAACACAAATCCCGCAATCTGCTCATCGGCACCTTGCCGGGAGAGACGCTCACAAACCTCCGGCAAGCGATCGGGGAAGAGATCGTCGTCGTCATCGAAAATCATGCAATAATCGCCAGTGGCGGAAGCGATCGCCGAAAACATCGCGACCCCTCTGCCGCCATTCGGGCCGGTTGTGACCACCAATCTGGCATCGCGAGACGCGATCTCCGCAAGCGCTTCGCTTGTCCCGTCGGTCGAACCGTCGACATGGACACATATTTGCACTGGGCATTTTGCGCGCAGCAGCTCCTGAACCAGCGCAGCAACGCGATCCCGCCGATTGAACGTGGGGATGCAAACGCTCAACAGCGCCTGGGACCGCAATGGATTGCAATCTGCCTGTTTGCGAGCCGTATCGATCCCCTCTCCCCCTGGTTGCGCGGTCATGGAACGCAGCTATGCGCGGATCCGCCGGGAACCGCCAAGACCAGGCCTATCCCCGTCCAAAATACGCCAGGTACCACTCGACAAATCGCCCGACGCCCTCGGTCACCGTCGTCGTCGGACGATAGCCCACCGCCTGCTCCAGCGCCGACGTGTCGGCAAAGGTGTCGGGCACGTCACCGGGCTGCAGCGGCAGCAGTTCGACGATGGCTTTCCTGCCCAACGCGTTTTCCAGCGCCTCGACATAAGCGGTCAGCTTCACGGGGCTGTTGTTACCGATGTTGAAGATGCGCCAGGGGGCGCTGCTCGTGGCCGAATCCGGATGGCTGGAATCCCAGGCAATGTTGGCCGTGGCCGGGCTGTCGCTGGCCCGCACGACGCCTTCAGCGATGTCATCGACATAGGTGAAGTCGCGCGTGTGGTTGCCGTTGTTGAACAGTTTGATCGGCTCGCCGGCAAGGATGTTCTTGGTGAACAGGAAAAGCGCCATGTCCGGGCGCCCCCAGGGGCCATACACGGTAAAGAAGCGAAGCCCGGTCGTCGGCAGCCTGAACAAATGGCTATAGCTGTGTGCCATCAGTTCGTTGGCGCGCTTGGTCGCCGCGTAGAACTGCAGCGGATGGTCGGCCGGCCGGTGCTCGGAAAATGGCATGTCGGTATTGGCGCCATAGACGCTCGAGGTGCTGGCATAGGTCAGGTGCGCAACGGCGCTGTTGCGGCAGGCTTCCAGCATGTTGGCATAGGCGATGATGTTGCTTTCGACATAGGCATGCGGGTTTTCCAAGCTGTAGCGAACCCCGGCCTGGGCGGCGAGATGGATCACACGGTCGAATGCGTGGTCGGCAAAGCAATCGTCAACCACGCTTTTGTCGGCGAGATTGCCGCGGATGAAATGGTAGCCCGCATTGGTCTTGCGGCTCGCTTCATCGAGCAGCCCCAGCCTCGCCTCCTTGATCTGCGGATCGTAATAGCTGTTGACATTGTCGATGCCGACAACCTCATCGCCGCGCTCCAGCAGCCGCTTCGATACGTGATAGCCTATGAAGCCGGCGGCGCCGGTGACCAGAACCTTCATCAGAAACGCCCATCCGTGACATGTCTGGGGAACAGACCCTTGATGTCGTAGATGACGCCTGGGGTCTTGCAAAGCGTCTGCAGGCCATCGACGCCCGGCGCGCGGAACTGCCTGTGGCCGACGGCCACGATGACGCCGTCATAGGGCTCGTCGGGAATATCCTTCATGCTCGTCATGCCGAAGGCGCGCGCGCATTCCTGCGCGTCGCCCCAAGGATCCCAGATGTCGATGTCGCCATTATACTCCTTCAACCGGGAGACGATATCGGCGACCTTGGAATTTCTCAGGTCCGGGCAATTTTCTTTGAAAGCCGCGCCCATCACCAATATCCGGCTGCCGACGACTGGTATCCCCTGCGCATCATCAGGCGGGCTTTCTGATCCGGCGCGTGCCGACCCATACCGTCATTGACACGGCGGCCGGCAAGAATCACCTCTGGATGATAGCCGAGTTCCTGGGCCTTGTGGGTAAGATAGTAGGGATCGACCCCAATGCAGTGACCGCCGACTAGACCCGGCGTAAGGCGCAGGAAGTTCCATTTGGTGCCGGCGGCCTCCAGCACCTCGGACGTGTCGATGCCCAGCTTGCCGAAGATGAGCGATAGCTCGTTCATCAGCGCGATGTTGAGGTCCCTCTGGGTGTTCTCGGTGACCTTGGCTGCCCTTATCTCATCGCTGCTGGCTTCCAGCGTATGGTCCTCGCCGCGCTCCAGCGCGTCCACCCTCGATTGGTTGATGTCGAAGCCGACGACTTCCCTGGTGGCACCGAAGGCGACCGCCAGCGGCAGGGCGACGTAGCCAAGTCCGATGATGGTTATCTTCCTGGCGGCGAGATCCATCTGCTTCCTGTTCAGATTCATGCTCCGCATTGGGCTATCGCGCGCCAAATCCGGTGATCATTGTTTTCGTAGTCTTGAGCGTTATCAGAACGTCCAGCCAAGGTGAAAAGTTCTTTATGTAATAGAAGTCGTAGTGTAATTTTTCCATAACGTCATCGACGGCGGCTACATGCCCTTGATTTACTTGTGCCCAGCCGCTTATACCTGGCCTGACAATGTGCCGGTAGCGGTAGAACGGCAACTCAGTCTCGTACCACTGCGACAGCACGACGGCTTCCGGCCGCGGCCCGATCCAGCTCATTTCACCACGCAGAATGTTGATGGCCTGCGGCAACTCGTCGATCCTGAATTTGCGCAGGAAACGTCCGACGCGGGTGATGCGATCGTCGTCGCGCTTGGTGATCGCCTCCTCCCTGTCGCTACCGGCCTCGCCATGTTGCCGCATCGAGCGAAACTTGTAGACCGTGCAGATCTTGCCCCGGTACCCCATGCGTTGCTGGCGAAACAGCACGGGACCCTCTGAGTCCAGCCGGATCAGCAGCGCTATCGCCGCCAGCACGGGGGAAAGGGCGACAACCAAGACAAACGCGGAAATCCAGTCGGCCGCCTGCTTGATCTTAAGATAGGCCTGGTTCGGGTTGAGGGAGCCAAGCGTGTTTTCGGACAGATGCTCGATCTCGACCCGACCGGTCAACGATTCCCTGACTTGCTTGACATGGTATACGGGCGTTCCCGAAAGGGCCCGATCGGCGATGTACCGCTCCCATTCCGCGCCAAGATCGGCACGCAGATCGACGACCACGCCGCTGGCTGTTTCAATGACCGTGCTGGTTGACTTGATCCAGAACCAGTGCACCCCGGGCAAGGTCTTGAGACGCTCGACATCTCCGCCGGGAACCACGACGAGCCGGTGTGGGTCGAGATGCCGCGTCAACAGGCTCAGGCCGAAATACCAGAGCGTGGACTGCGTGAAACTTGCTGCGGCCTGGAACCGGCTGTACTCGAACCGGAAAAAGAAGATGGTCAGGAAGACAGCCCCGTAGGACAAGGCAAATGTCGGCAAGATGTAGCTTGCCGCGGCCACTCCCGGGAAATTTCCGATGCGGCGATAGGAGAGGAAACCCGCAAGGTGCGCAATCGCCGCGGCAGTCACCGTTACCTGAAGGTATGCCGAATAGATAAACTCAGGATTGAAGACAATCCGGATAATGGCAGGGGCAAAAATCGCGAATGTCAGTCCGCCAAGCAGCTGAAATCGAATCCTGAACAGGAAATGCCGGCTTCCGACAATAGTTGAAGCCGCGACATTCAACGCCTTGCCCCTTCTCCCGAAGTTGCGGCCACAGGCCAGCGCGATTCTGCATCTGACCTACCCGTTCGTTCGTAGAACGAATCGAACATCTCACCCCCGGCGACTCGACACAGTCGAAGAGCAATGGCTACAACACTTCGTCTGCCTCAGCAAGTATCTGTTTCATATCAATAGTTATCAGAAGTCTTGATCAACATCATTGTTTTTGATGCCTCAGAAAAGCCGCTGTGCACGCAACGTCGATGCCATGATTATCGAGGCAATGACGAGGTGCAGTTCTCAGTGCGAGGCGCGCTGGAGCTTGGGCAGATCGGTTTCGGGGCGAGGAATCTTGTGTTCCCGAAGCCGCTGGATCTTGGCGTCGTCGTGACGGGAGCTGGTCGGATGCTTGGCCAGCCGGCAGGTGCCGATGATCGGCCATGTGCCGACGCACAGGATGCGCTGTTTCCGGAAACCCAAGTGAGATTACTTGGCGGACACCAGGCCGAAATCCGCCAGTCACGCCGTTCCAGCCGGGCTTGACCGCTCAAGCCGCCGGCACCTACCCGCTCGCGTTTCAGCCGCGCTTCAGCAACGACCACACGGCCGGTACTAGGCTTGCCGCGAGCGCCACCTTGATCAGGTCGCCAACGATGAAGGGCACAACGCCGAACTGCCACGACTTTTCCGGGCCGATCAGCAGCGCCAGCCAGGCGAAGCCCATGGCCATCATGACGATTTCAGCAATCAGCATGGCGTTGAAAAGCTTGATCGGATGGCGGTCCCAACCGCGATCGGCGGCCCAGCCGACAAGCGCTGCCATGACGACGAAGCCTGCGAGATAACCGCCGGTCGAGCCGAGCATGTAGGCAATGCCGATGCCCTTCTCCGGGGTGCTCTGGAAGACAGGGAAGCCCATGGCGCCCTCCGCCATGTAAAGCAGCAGGGTGGCGACGCCGAGACGCATGCCGAAGGCGGCGGCGATCAGCAGCACGGCCAGCGTCTGCATCGAAATATCGACTGGCCCGAGCATCACCTTGGTCTTGGCCGACAGGGTCAGCAGCAGCGTTCCGGCGATGGCCAGGAAAAGCTGCGTTGCCAGCCGCGCCGCGCCATTTTGCGGCAGAGCCAGAGAAACAAGCGGACGCGTCGTTGTTGCAATTGCCATGGTATTTCCCCAATCCGGTTGCCGCTATCCGATGTTCGCGGCCTCACGTTCTCCTATATTGGCTTGCGTGTTATGCGGCAATCGGTTTTGCCGTTCCTGAAACAAGGCACCGATGCATCCGCCATGGCACTCAAGTTCGATACCAGCTTCGATCCCCTTTATGGCAAAGGGGTAAGCGTCGCGCCTGACATCCAGCGCATCACGGCCCGCAATCCGAGCCCCTTCACCTTACACGGCACCAACAGCTACATCGTTGGCAACGATACGCTGGCCGTGATCGATCCGGGCCCGGACGACGAGGCGCATCTGCAGACCCTGCTTGACGTGATCGCAGGCCGGCCGGTCAGTCATATCCTCGTCAGCCACACGCACCGCGACCACTCACCGCTGGCGGCCCGGCTGAAAGAGCGCACCGGCGCCGTGGTGCTGGCAGAGGGACCGCATCGCCCTGCAAGACCGCTGCATATCGGTGAGACCAATGCGCTCGACGCCAGCGCCGACATGGCTTTCGCCCCCGACATCACGCTTTCCGACGACGAGGTAGTCAACGGCGACGGCTGGTCGATCAGGACCGTTCTGACCCCGGGCCACACCGCCAATCACGCGGTGTTCGCTCTGGAAGGAACCGGCATCCTGTTTTCGGCCGACCATGTCATGGCCTGGGCAACCTCCATCGTCGCCCCGCCGGATGGGGCGATGGCCGACTATATGGCCTCGCTGGACCGGCTGATCGAACGTGGGGACCGTTTGCTGTTGCCAGGACATGGCGGGGCGGTGACCGCACCGCGCGCTTTCATGCGCGGCCTGAAGACGCACCGCAAGATGCGCGAGCGCGCCATACTGGAGCGGGTCAGAGCGGGCGACCGGACGATCGTGGACATGGTCAAGGCGATCTACAGCGATACCGACCCGCGGCTGCATGGCGCCGCCGGATTGTCGGTGCTTGCTCATCTCGAGGACCTGGTGGCGCGCAGTCTTGTCAGCACTGACGGCGACCCGGCTATCACCGGTATCTTTGTGCCGGCGGGTTAGAACCCGGGCACGAGTTCATCCGTGCTCTCGTACGCTAGAAACGGCTGGAGCGCGCTGTCGGTTGGGGCGACTTCAAGCCCTGGCAGGAGCATTCGGGGTTAGCCGGAAGTCGTGCCGCGGTCTCCAGCGCAACCCGCGAGGCTGTCATGGAAAGGCTCGGCAACACGTGCTCCTGCAACAATTCCTGGCGGTTGCGGTCCATATAGTCGTTGAAACCTGCGGTCACGAACGCGCATGGCACGAAACACGCGCCGATCTCGCGCGACAAGGTAGCCTCAGGGGCAATTGAATGGTTGAGCACGTCCGCTCCCATGTTCCGATACGCCAGAGCTTCAGCGGGGGTTGTCAATCGCGGCCCGTAGCAGTGGGCAGCGACCAACTGCTGTTCGATGCCATGGACCCGGCATTCGGCAGGCCAATGGCGCCGGGCGGTCTCGGCCAGCAATGCCGCGCATCTTGGACATACGATCTGCTTGCCCGAGCAGTCGAAGCTCTGGCGGCCAGGTAGCAGTGAAAACGGGGTCTGCGACAGTTCGATGATATCGGCGCTCACCACCATGTCTCCGGGCTGGATCGCCTTGTTGACGGCGCCGACGGTCGAACAGGCGAGCACTTGTCGTACACCCGCGTTCATCAGGACCCAGAACGCGCGGCGATGGCAGGAATGGTCGATATGGTCTCGGGGATTGCCGTGCGAATACATGCACAATGCACGTTTCGTCTTACCTTCGGCTGTAATCGACGCATCGAACTCGAGAAGCTTCCAATTGTCGGAGCGACCGAAAGGCGTTTCAAAACTCATGTCGCGCCGCAAGGTGCGCACACCATCGACTTCGACATCTTCCGGGAAGGCAAGCCCCCAGTTTGCAGAGCCGGTGATGATGGCCAACCCTACCTGAGGTATGTCCGTTGATTGATACGCCAGATCGGCGGCTGGGTGATGATTTGTAGGCATGTTTCCAGTCTCGGTCAGGATTTTCGGCGAAGGGTCACGATCAGGACGACGGCCACGACGATGGCGGTCCACAATGTCGAGATCGCCGCAATGGTCGGATCGATCTGATCGCGCAGCGATAGGAACATAAGCTTCGGCATCGTGCTGTTGCGACCACTTGAGATGAAGATTGAAATCACAGACTCATCAAGCGAAGTCAGAAACGCCATCAATGTCGCCGACAGCAAACTGATCTGAAGTTGGGGAACAATTATTCCGCCAATAGCTCTGGCCCAGTTCGCACCGAGGCTACGAGCCGCCTGAACCTGGTTCCAGTCAAAGCGGGCCAGGGCGGGCAACAACACAATGCATGCGACCGGAACGGCCAGCACGACATGTCCAACCAGCACACCGAACAGCGTCCCGACCAGCCGTTGCGCCGCCAGAACAAAGAAGAGACCGATCGCAAGCAGGATGCCCGGCACAATGGACGGGGTGAGCAGGACGCCCTGAATGGTTACCGCGGCCTTTCCGCCAAGCCGATTTATCGAAATGCAGGCCAGCAGCCCCAGAGGCACTGCGACCATCGCCGTCAATGTCCCAAGGATGAGGCTCGTCCTGAGTGCGGCCATCCATGTCGCCGAACCGAAGAAAGTCTCGTACCAGCGCAACGAGTATGCGCGCGGCGGGAACTCGAGAAGATTGGACGCCGAAAAGGACAGCGGCACGACCACGAGCGTTGGCAACATCAAAAACGCCATTACGAGTGCGGAAAAGCCCCACAGAAAAATGCGGGACAGCCTGTTGTCCGGATAGGCCTCAAGCATGGGCCGCACCGTTGCGCGTCGACAGTCGCCGTGCCGCCAGGAACATCACCCCGATCATCGCCATGACAATGAGGAGCAGAATACCCAGGACGCTCGCCGACCCCCAATCCTGAAAGGTCGATAGCGCGCGCTCGATCCGGGTAGAGAGAGGATTTACCTTGCCGCCGCCAAGCACCGCCGGTGTGATGAAAAACCCTATGGTGTAGATGAAGACGATGGTCGAACCCGAGAAGATGCCGCCGGCCGAAAGAGGCAGAATGACCGTGCGGATGACTTGCCCGAGGGTGGCGCCCATGCTCGACGACGCGCGAATGAGGTTTGCGTCGATATCGCGCATCGCGGCATAAACGGGCAGCAGAAAGAGTGGCAGCATGTAGTGAACCATGCCGATGAGCGTTCCCGTGAAGTTGTAGACCAGCGGCAATGGCTCCGCTGTCAGGCCTGAACCTGTCAAAGCCGCGTTGATCAGGCCGTCGCGCCGCAAGAGCACGAGCCAGCCATAGGTTCGCACCAGAATTGAGGTCCATAATGGCAGCATGACGAAGGCCATCAGCAAATTGGCGACCCTTGGTCTGGCGCTGGCCAGAGCGAGCGCCAGCGGGGTGCCGAGAAGAATGCAGATCGCCAGCGTGGCCAGGGACAGCTCAAGGGTTGTGACGAGTGCCGACCATGTCAGCCCGCTCGAAAGCACCTTCTCGTAATTGCCGAAAGTGTATTCGCCTCCCGTGGTCAGGAAGGATTGCCGGATGATCCACAGAATAGGCAATATCGCCGCCAGTCCAACGATGACCAGCGCCGGCAGCGAAAGCGACAGGAAGAACCGCCGCTCGCGCAGGGCGTCTGCCGCGAGTGCGGGATCCGCGGTCGCGGTCACGCTATCGTTTCCGGCAACGGGTGAACTTTCGCTGCCGGCGCATAGGCGGTCACCCGCTGGCCGGTGGAAAGCTCGCCGCAGCCGCTGGCCAGGGCTGCCGGAATGCAGACAAGAACCTCTTGCCCGCCGCCATCCAGCGCAAGGGTAAGAAGCCAGTTCTCCCCGCGAAACGCCTTGGCGCGCAGTGTTCCTTCGAGCGCTATCCCGTCTCGCCCGACTAGCTTCTCATCAAGATGGAAGCTTTCCGCGCGGATCATCAAAGTGGCGCGCGACGCATCGGCGCCGTCGATTCTGCGCACCAGGCCTGGGGCAACAATGTTGGCCTCCCCCATGAACTCCGCGACGAAGCGGGTCGATGGGCGATCATAAATCCGCTGCGGCGTGTCGATCTGCTGGATGCGGCCGGAATTCATCACCGCAATCCGGTCTGACATGATCAGCGCTTCGCGCTGGTCATGCGTCACATAGATCGTGGTGATCCCCAGATCGTCATGCAGACGCCGGATCTCGTACTGCATGGTTTCGCGCAGGTTCTTGTCGAGCGCCGACAACGGCTCGTCCATCAGCATCACGCGTGGCTCGAAGACGATTGCCCGTGCCAGCGCCACCCGCTGGCGCTGGCCGCCGGACAATGCGGCAATGTTGCGCTCCGACAGACCTTCCAGTTTCACGCGGGCCAATGTGTCAAGCGCTCGCCGACGGGCCTCCGCCTTCGGCATCTTTCGCAGCGCCAACGGATACGCGACATTCGCCAGAACGTTCATGTGGGGGAACAGGGCGTAGTTCTGGAACACTATGCCGATGTCCCGCTTGTTGGGGGCCAGGCGGGTGATGTCCCGATCCCCCAACAAGAGTTTGCCGGAATCCGGCCGGACAAAACCGGCCAGAGCCATGAGCAGCGTGGTCTTGCCCGATCCCGATGGCCCTAGCAGCGTGAGGAATTCGCCAGCTTGAATGTCGAGCGAAACATCGTCCAGTGCGACGTAGGTCCCGTAAGACTTGCTGACGCTGTCGATGGTGATCGGGAGCGACTCCATCATCTGCTCCAGTCTTACAGCTGAGACTCAGCGGGCCATCATCTCATCGAAGGCTTTTTGGGCAGCCTCACCGTTCTTGACCCACCATTCTGAATTCGAAAACACCGAAGTGCCGGCATTTTCAGGCGCGGTCGCAAGGGTCTTCAGACGGTCCTCGGGAATAAGGCCACCCTCATAGCCAGCAGGATTGACCGGGCCATAGGCTATGAAGTCGGTCAGCTTCGCCACGCGCGCGGGCTGTGTCATCGCCGCGATGAGCTTCATGGCTGCTTCCTTGTTCGGCGCCCCCTTCGGCACCGCAAGACAGTCGGTGCCAATGACCGAACCCTTAAATGTGTAGTCAGCCGCGCCACCATCCGCTTTCACGGTTTGGGCCCGCCCGTTCCAGGTAACGACCAAATCCGCCTCACCATCTTTCAGCAACTGCGCCGACTGCGCTCCCGAGGTCCACCACACGGCGACATTTGGTTTGATCGCTTCAAGCCGCTTGATGGCGCGATCCAGACCCTCCGGCGTGCTGAGAACGGGATAGACGTCCGCCGGTGCTACGCCATCGGAGAGCAGCGCGATCTCAATTGAGTCTTGGGCATTGGCACGCAGCGCACGACGGCCGGGAAATTTGGCAACGTCCCAGAACTCCGCCCATGTCTTCGGCGGGTTCTCGCCATAGGTCTTGGTGTTCCACGACAAGACGGTGCCATAGGAGTCGAACGGATAGCAGTAGTCGGACTTTGCGCCAGCCGGCACGGCCTTTGGGTCGATGATCTTGTAGTCGAGCGGCTCCAGCAGCGATTGTGCGGCGGCCTGCGCGCCTTCCGGTGAGCCCAGGTGAATGACGTCGGTTGTGACCGCACCCGAGGTGACCTGCATCTTCAGGGCGGCCAAGCCGTCGCTTAGGGTCTCCTCGCGGACATCATAGCCAAGCTCTTTTGCAGCAGGGGCCCACATGGCCTCCTTCATGGCGTTGCCATAGTCGCCACCCGCGGTCGTGATGGTGACTGTCTGGGCATAGACGGGCAAGGCTGCCGAGACTGCGAATGCTGTTAAGGAAATGCGTAGCCAAGACATAGGTTCTCCTCCCCAATCTTTTACGAATGGTGCCTGAAAGGCCCGTTTATTTGTAATCGTAACGTTACGATTTCACCTTAATGCAAGGGAGTCAAGCTGCTTTGTACGGGAGTTCGGATTGACCGGGATGTCGAATCCGGTAACGCTATGGAGGTCAGCAATCAGCCGGCGCTTTCGAAGTCGGGCGAACAATGGCCAACCTAAAGCAGATCGCGGCGGAACTTTCCCTGTCGGTAACCACGGTGTCACGCGCTCTGAAGGATGGGCCGGAAGTACAGCCCTCGACCATAGCCCGCGTCAAGGAGGTGGCTAAGCGGGTTGGCTATGTGCCAGATCATCATGGTCGTGCGCTGAAAACCGGTCGGACACTGACGCTGACGGCAGTGCTCCCGATGGAGACACGAGACCATCTGTCCGATCTGTTGAAGCTTCCCTTGATCGAAGGCATGACGCTGGCTGCCCGGCAAGCCGGTTATAGTCTGTCCATTTATTCTACGACTCCCGACGACGATCCCGTTGAGAGTGTGCAACGGCAGCTTCAGGCGCGCAGCACAGACGGACTGATCATCACGCGCATGGTGTCGGGCGATCCGCGCGTCAAGCTGCTGCTGGATCAACGCATGCCATTTGTCGCGTTCGGAAGAACCGACGTGGATGTCGCATATCCTTATGTTGATATCGACAACGAACAGATCGCCTACGAGGCGACCCGGCGGCTGATGGAAAAGGGCTGTCGACGCATTGCACTGCAACTTCTCGTTCCGGAAGATCAGACGAGTGCCATGCGTCTTTCCGGGTATGGAAGGGCAATGGCCGAGGCCGGCATCCCAATCGACCAATCACTGATCGGTCACGGCATGTTCACGATGGAATTGAGTGCGGCCTGGTTCGATCGCATGCTGGCGTCGTCAGATCCGCCGACCGGCTTGGCATGCGCCAACGAACTGGGCCTTCTAGGAGCGTTACATGCTCTTGGCAGAAGAGGTCTCGTGCCAGGCAACGACGTCCACATTGTCAGTCGCGACAGCACGCGGCTGGCACGCTTCCTGCCGGCAAAGATCGGTGTTCATTTCGTGGATATGGCGGCGGTTGGACGCAAGCTTATCGAAGTCCTGGAGAGCCGGATCGTCAATCCGCTTGGGCCGTCGGCGGCGATCTTGCTGCAGGGCAGATACGAGCCCGCCGAATAGTCGGCCGCAGGCTCAAGCCGCATCTCCGCGGCGGGGCGGATCGGCCTAACAAGTTCTGAACATCACTCGACGGGCGCCGCACCAACCTGACCGGCGACTTCCTGGTCGAGTTCGGCGAGGAAATCGACGATGCGCGCGGCGTTATCGCCGAGATCGAAGCGGCCGTATCGCGAAGCTGACCGCATGTCGACGATGACCGCATCGCCATCGTCGGTCACGCGGATCGCAACGTCGGCCGGAAGACCGATCACGAACCCCTTGGCGACGGCGGTGATGGTGACATCGTTTTGCCCGGCGAGGTCAGGATAGGGTTCGGACAAATCCCAATCGCGCCGGTCAAGGACGGTTTCGACGGCATTGACGACAGTCTCGAATGGCAGGGCGTAGCTGCGTGCACTGACCAGCGGATAGCTATCGGTCTGCAGCCGCTGTTCGCCAGGCGTCGACGGGGAAAGCACGTTCATGTCCTTCGTCCGGTCACCCACGTCGAGCGCCGGCGGCTCGTCAAAATCCGTCGAGATATCCCTGAGCGGCGGGTAGATTGTCGCCCAGTAGGCGGCGACGCCGTAGGGTGCGAGCACCAGCAGCGCCAGGAGGGTGCCGACCGTCAGGTCGCGGCCGCCGCGGTCGCCGAAGTTCCATAGCCGCGAAAAGGCGAATCCGGCAAACAACAGCGCCAAGGCCGCCAGCAACGCGACAATGCCCAGCACCCACAGGAAGGCCGGCGTTTCGACGAGATCGAAGCGGTGGCCGACGAAAACGGTCAGCAGCAGCACCGCCGAAAAAGCGGCCGTGCGCCGCGACCAGCCGGCCGCCCTCGACGTTTGCCGTTCAGGAATGCTAACCATCGTTTTCTGTGCTGCCCCTACCCGAACGGAGACTTAGAACGGTTCACCGTTTCGCGGAACCGGCAAACCGCTCCATCGCCTTGTTTTGACGCAATTCCCAAGGGAAAGCGCTAGGCGCTTTTGCCGGGAAACCGCTTCACACTTTTCCTGGAATTGCTCTAGTGCCTTTTTGCGGCCGCTTGAAGCCGAAACGCGCGACACCCCGTCAATCCGTCGGCAAGCGATAGTCCTTGAACTGCTGGCGCAAGGTGATCTTCTGGATCTTGCCGGTGGCGGTGTGCGGAATTTCGCTGACGAAGGCGACATCGTCCGGCATCCACCATTTGGCCACCTTGCCGTCCATGAAGCCGAGAATGTCCGCTTTGGTCGGTTCCTTGCCCGGCTTGCGGACGACGACCAGCAGCGGCCGCTCGCCCCATTTCGAATGGCAAACGCCGATGGCGGCAGCCTCGGCGACATCGGGGTGGCCGACAGCCAGGTTCTCGAGGTCGATGGTCGAAATCCATTCGCCGCCGGATTTGATGACGTCCTTGGCGCGATCGGTGATCTGCATATAGCCGCCGGCGTCGATGTGAGCGACGTCGCCGGTGTCGAACCAGCCGTCCTCGTCGAACTGTTCTGGGCCCGCACCGCCGTAATAGGCGCGGGCAACGGCCGGTCCGCGCACTTTCAGGCGGCCAAATGTCTTGCCGTCCCAGGGCTGTTCCTTGTTGTCGTCATCGGTCACCTTCATCTCGACGCCGAAGGGCGGATAGCCCTGTTTCTGCTGGACATCGAGCCGGGCATCACCCTCAAGCCCGGCATAGTCCGGCTTCAAGGTGCACAGCGTGCCGAGCGGTGACATTTCGGTCATGCCCCAGGCATGGATGACCTGGACATCATAGTTCTGCTGAAACTTGGACATGATCGCGCGCGGGCAGGACGAGCCGCCGATGACGACCTTGTTGAGATAGGGAAGCTTCTTGCCGGTCTCCTCCAGATGCTGCAGCAGCATCATCCAGACGGTCGGCACGGCGGCGCTGAAGGTCACCTTCTCGGTGTCGAGCAGTTCGTAGATCGAGGCGCCATCCATCTTGCAGCCAGGCATGACCAGCTTGGCGCCGATCATCGGTCCGCTCTGGCCAAGCCCCCATGCATTGGCGTGGAACATCGGCACGACCGGCAAGATCGTATCACGCGACGACAGGCCCATGGCATCGGGCATGGCAGCGATCATGGCGTGCAGCACGTTCGAACGATGGCTGTAGACGACGCCCTTCGGATCGCCCGTGGTCCCCGACGTGTAGCACATGCCGGCGGCGGTGCCTTCGTCGAAGCTCTTCCAGGCGAAGTCGCCATCCGCCTCGTTTAGCCAGTCCTCGTAGGCGACCACGTTGGGCAGTGTCGTCTGCGGCAGGTGAGCCTTGTCGGTCAGCACGATCACCCGTTTCAGCGACTTGACGGCGCCGGCGATCTTCTCGAGCAGCGGCACGAAGGTCAGGTCGACGAAGACAGCCTTGTCCTCGGCATGGTTCATGATCCAGACGATCTGCTCGGGAAACAGCCGCGGATTGAGCGTGTGGTAGATGGCACCGATGCCCATAATGCCATACCAGGCCTCGATGTGGCGCGCGGTGTTCCAGGCAAGAGTGGCGATGCGATCGCCCAGGCGATAGCCGTCACGCTCCAGCCGCTGGGCGACTTTCAGGGCGCGACGATGGAGGTCGGCGTAAGTAGTGCGCACGATCGGCCCCTCGATCGATCGCGACACGATCTCGCGCACGCCATGCTGCCGCGCGGCATTGTCGATGAGCTTATGGCAAAGCAGCGGCCATTCCTGCATTAATCCCAGCATTCGATCCTCCCTTAACGCTTTTGCATGCGCTTTTCGGGCCATTGTGGAGCGAACCGCCGGATTGTCCAGCCGCCATGACGGTCGAGCGCTGCATTGGCGGAAAACCGCCACAATCCGGCCATCCTCGGCGTTAAGCTTCGTTAACGGGCAAGGGGGCGATTGGCGACTGAAAGAGGTTCGCATGGACGCGCAACTCGACGATAAGACCCTCGAGAGTACGCTTGCCGAAAGTCTGACCGATCTGGTGCCGGGCACAAAGACTGTTTCCGAAGACGAATTTGTCGAAGTTGTCGGCGGCGCGCTCGAAGCGGTCGGCGGCACGCTGCTGTTCAAGATGTGCGTCCAGAACCACGGCGAAGGCCAGCATGTCGCGGCCGCATCCGTCGGCGACGGCGGCAATCGCCAGTTCCTGCTGCTCACGCTGCCGACCGGCGGCGGCCCATTGAAGGTCGAAACCGCGTCGAGGAGCAGCAACCCGGTCGCCGGCATCGCTGCTGCCTATGCCGGTCTCATGGACGTATTCAAGGCCGCTGCCTGATTGCTGACGGCAGGTATTTCAATTTGCTTCGGAGGCACCGTCGGTATCGGTCCAATTGGGCCTGCGCATTGCATGGCCACGGCCGGCCTTGAACAATGCCCTTGCGCGACACATCTGAAAAATCGACGCAAGGAGACCCCGCATGGACCAGATCACCAACCCCGCCCCCGGTTTTCAACGCAATCCCGACAAAGTCATCACCATCGAGCCGTTTGCCGGCACAGTCACCGTGCGCGCCGGAGATGCGGTCATCGCTTCATCCACGAGGGCCAAGGTGCTGAGCGAGCCCCCCTATCCCGCGGTCTTCTACATTCCGTTCGCCGACATCGATTTCGGCAAGCTGGCCGGCACCGAACACTCGAGCCATTGCCCCTACAAGGGCGACGCAAGCTATTGGAACATGCTGCCTGCCGGCGAAACCGGCCAGAACGCCATGTGGGCCTACAAGCATCCTTTCGACGAAATGGCTGAGATCCGCAACCACGGCGCGTTCTACGCCAGCAAGGTCAGCATCGAAGCCAAACCGGACTGACCGATTTTCGAACCCAGGCGAACTCGGCGTGAAGTGCGTTGAGATTCAGGTCAGGCCTAGTCGAGAATGCTGGGTTCCGAGAACCGGAACGGAGCGGACTTTTGGTTCGTGAGTACCGGAAGCGCAGGAAACCAACATTCGCAGGCCGGCATCACCTGAATATCAATGCACCGGTCAGTCGGTGGTGCCGTGATCGCCAATGCCATCGGCATCGTCGAGCCGCACAAAGGTCAGGCCCTTGGCCTTGAGCGCCAGGAGCCCCTGCACCACGCCTTCGCCGGCGGCATGGGTCGGCTGGTTGATGTGCGAGATAATCACGTCACCGTCCTTGGCCGCCGCAATGCGCCGCGCGGTCTCCTTGGCGCCAAGCAATGAGCCGCCGTCGCCGTTTATCGAGAAGCCCGCGATCTTGAAGCCAAGCTTGCGGATCATGGCGATTGCCGACGGGCTGTATTCGGCGGTTGCGCCCCGAAACCATTTCGGCGCCGGCTCGCCGGTCCCGGCAAGAGCGGCGGCACCCGATTCGACCTCGGCCAGCACCGCATCCGGGCTGCCGGCGCTGCGGATACCGTAGATCTTCCGCGGCGTGTCGACCGCCGGGATATGATGGCCGCCGTGATTCTCAAGCTCGAACAGATCGGGATGGGCGCGCATGATCTCGACGGCAGCGGCGTTTCGCTTCAGCCAGATGCCGGTCACGAAAATGGTGGCGGGGATCTTGTTTTCCACTAAAGCCGAAAGAATCCGGTTGTCGGTCTGTCCGCCGCAGGCATCGAGCGTGAGCGCAACGCGGCCGGCTCCGCTCGCCTCCGGCCTGATGTGCAGGGTGGGCTCGACGAGCGGCGCGGCATGGCCGGCGGATACCATCGCCAACGACATGGCGATCATGCAGAGATTTTTTCGCAGCAGGCGCATCAAACCTAATTCCTGACCGGTCGTTTCAAGCCGGCATGCCAAGACCCGCATGAAGGCGGAAATCGGGATGGTGGATAGCAGGAAAGTAGCTGTCGCGACAATTTGACCGTTCGTGTGATGAAAAGGCCATTGCGGCGATAGCGGTTGGCTGCGCTACGACGATGTCAGATGGCGCGTCCCAGCTTCATTTCGGTGCGCGAAAGAACCTCGCGCACCGCGTCGACAACCGGCTTGACCTCCAGGCCCCAGACGCAGCAGGCCTTGCTGGGATCCGGCGCGCGGCAGAGGCCCTTGGCCAGGCAGTTGCAAGGCATCGGCGGCTGGAGCGAGATGCTGGGCACGCCGACAGGACCCCAGCGCGACGGACGCGTCAAACCGAACAGCCCGACAACCGGGGTTCCGGTGGCGGCAGCCATGTGCATCGGGCCGCTCTCGTTGCCGAGAAACAGCCGGGCCTGCTTCAGCACCGCCAGCAGACTTTCGAGCGACAGGTCCCCGACGAGATTGACGACCGACGGCGCGGTCCTGGCGACGATACGCTCGGCAATCTCCCGCTCGTCCGGGCCGCCCACCAGGACGACGTCCAGATCGGTTTCGCCCATAATCTCGCCGATCGCCGCGGCAAACCGCTCCGGCTGCCAACGTCGCCCCTCGAAGCTTGCACCCGCGTGCACGGCGATGAAGGCGTTTGGCCGCAGGTGGTGCTTGCCCAGCAGCGCCAATGCATTCGCCGTCTCCAGCGGCAGCGGCTGAAGGCTCGGAATCACCTTGCGGAGTTCGATGCCGAGCGCTTCGAGCGGCGAGAGGTAGCGGTACAGAAAATGCTGACCATCAAAGCCGTAGGGCTTGGCAAAGATATTGGCGGGCTGGCGCTCCAGCATACGCAAGGGTCTTTCGGAAGGATTGTAGCCGACGCGGGTCTTTGCGTTGACGAGCCCGCTGACAATGCGCGACGTCTTTGAATCGGTCAGGTCGATCGTCAGGTCGAAACGGAACCGGCGTAACGCCCGCACCATGGCGTAAAGCTCTTTCCCGCGCTCGAGGTTAGTGCCGCGCATACGGGCGCGCCGAAACGTGACCACCTCCGAAGCGATGCCATGAGCGATCACGAAGCTCTCGAAGCTAGCCTCGCACAGAAATACGACTTTGGCGCCGGGGAATTCGAGCCGCAGGTTTTCTGCAAATGTCGAGGCGAGGACGAGATCTCCGATGAACTTCGTTTGGATGACCAGGATAGAGCGGAACGGCACGGGTGAGGTCTGCAACATCTGCTTCCGGGGACAATTGGCGGGATAATCGCAAATTGGGCGGGAACAGTGGCGAGATTATGCAATGCCTTCAGCACGTTCGTGTGACTTGGCTTACAAAACGGTAAGCTCAGCCTGGATAGACTATCCGCGGCCTGACTTAGAGCAGT
Source organism: Mesorhizobium sp. M0276 (assembly GCF_040321755.1). Lineage (NCBI taxonomy): Bacteria > Pseudomonadati > Pseudomonadota > Alphaproteobacteria > Hyphomicrobiales > Phyllobacteriaceae > Mesorhizobium > Mesorhizobium sp. M0276. The sequence goes on from NZ_JAMYSC010000030.1 coordinate 36,963, forward strand.
TCACCGTTTCACGAAACGGTGAACTGCTCTAACTCTTTGTTTTGACGCAATTCCTCAAGGGAAAGCGCTGCGCGCTTTCCCGGAAAAACCGTTTCACAGTTTTCCTGGAGTTGCTCTCGCGACCCGCACCGCCGCCTGTGCGGCCGCCAGCCTGGCGATCGGCACGCGATAGGGCGAGCAGGACACGTAGTCGAGGCCGACCTCTTCGCAAAAGCGGATCGAGGCCGGGTCGCCGCCATGTTCGCCGCAAATGCCGAGCTTGATGTCGGGCCGCGTCGCCCTGCCCTTTTCGGCAGCCATGCGCACCAGCTCGCCGACGCCGTCGATGTCGAGCGAGACGAACGGATCCTGGTCGATTATGCCTTTCTGGCGATAGGTCTCCAGGAACGAGGCCGCATCGTCGCGTGAAATACCGAACGTCGTCTGGGTCAGGTCGTTGGTGCCGAAGGAGAAGAATTCGGCGGACTGCGCGATGACATGGGCGCGGATCGCCGCGCGCGGCAGTTCGATCATGGTGCCGGTGAGATACTCGATGTTGACGCCGGTTTCCTCCATGACGCTCTTGGCAACCGCATCGATGCGCGCCTTGACGTAGTCGAGCTCCTTCACCAGGCCGACCAGCGGCACCATGATTTCGGGGACCACAAGCGCGCCGGCCTTCTTGCCGGCCTCGACGGCCGCCTCGAAAATGGCGCGCGCCTGCATCTCGGCGATTTCGGGATAGGAGACGGCCAGGCGGCAACCGCGATGGCCGAGCATCGGGTTGAACTCGTGCAGCGCCTCGGTGCGCTGCCTGAGCTTGTCCGGCGACACCTTCATGGCGGCGGCAACCTCGGCCACCTCCTCTTCGGTCTTGGGCAGGAATTCGTGCAACGGCGGATCGAGCAAGCGGATCGTCACCGGCAGGCCGGCCATGATCTCGAACAATTCGAGGAAGTCCGAACGCTGCATCGGCAAAAGCTTGGCGAGCGCCGTACGCCGGTCCTTTTCGGTGTCGGCCAGGATCATCTCGCGCATGGCGACGATGCGGTCGCCATCGAAGAACATGTGCTCGGTGCGGCAAAGGCCAATGCCTTCGGCGCCGAAGGAGCGCGCCATGCGCGCGTCGAGCGGCGTTTCGGCATTGGTGCGCACCTTCATGCGGCGCACCGCGTCCGCCCACTCCATGATGGCGGCGAAATCGCCGGAAAGTTCCGGCTGCAGCATCGGCACGGCGCCTTTCAGCACCTGGCCATTGCCGCCATCGATGGTGACGATATCGCCCTTGCGGAAGGTCGAACCCATCGCCATCAGCGTGCCTGCCTTGTAGTCGACGCGCAGCGAGCCGGCACCCGACACGCAAGGCTTGCCCATGCCGCGTGCCACCACAGCGGCGTGGCTGGTCATGCCGCCGCGCGTGGTCAGGATGCCTTCCGCCGCATGCATGCCGTGAATGTCCTCGGGGCTGGTTTCGATGCGCACCAGGATCGCCTTGCGGCCTTGCGTCTTCAACTCCTCGGCGTCAGCAGAGGAAAAGACGATCTCACCGGTGGCGGCACCGGGCGACGCCGGCAAGCCGATGCCGATGACGTCACGCGCGGCCTTGGGGTCGATGGTGGGGTGCAGCAGCTGATCGAGCGATGCCGGGTCAATGCGGGCGACGGCTTCCTCTTTCGTGATCAGTCTGTCCCGCGCCATCTCGACGGCAATTTTCAGCGCCGCCTTGGCGGTGCGCTTGCCCGAACGGGTCTGCAGCATCCACAATTTGCCGCGCTCGATGGTGAATTCGAGATCCTGCATGTCGCGGTAGTGCTTTTCCAGGCTGTCGGAGATGGTGACGAAGGACCGGAACGCGTCCGGCATCAGCTTCTGCAGCGACGGCTTGTCCGAGCCCGCTGCAATGCGCGCCGCCTCGGTGATGTTCTGCGGCGTGCGGATGCCGGCGACGACGTCCTCGCCCTGTGCGTTCACCAGGAACTCGCCGTAGAGCATCTTGTCGCCGGTCGACGGGTTGCGGGTGAAGGCAACGCCGGTGGCCGATGTCTCACCCATATTGCCGAACACCATGGCCTGGACATTCACCGCAGTGCCCCAGCTTTCGGGAATGTCGTGCAGGCGCCGGTAGGTGATGGCGCGGTTGTTCATCCAGCTCGAGAACACGGCGCCGATCGCGCCCCATAGCTGCTCATGCGGATCCTGCGGGAACGGCTTGCCGAGTTCTTCCTCGACCTTGGCCTTGTAGAGCGCGATGACGCCTTGCCATTCGAGCGCCGTCAGTTCGGTGTCGAGCTCATGCCCCAGCCCGCCCTTCTGGTCCTCCAGGATTTCCTCGAACACCTCATGGTCGAGACCCATGACGACATCGGAATACATCTGGATGAAGCGGCGATAGCTGTCATAGGCAAAGCGCGCATCGCCGGAATCGGCGGCTAGCGCCTCCACCGTCTCGTCGTTCAGCCCGAGATTGAGCACGGTATCCATCATGCCGGGCATCGAGGCGCGAGCCCCCGAACGCACCGACACCAGGAGCAGCTTCGACGGGTCGCCGAACCGGCGGCCGGTCAGGTGTCCGATGTGATCGAGCGCAACCGCGACATCGGCTTCCAATCCGGACGGATAGGTGCGGCCATTGGCGTAATAGGCGTTGCAGACCTCAGTGGTGATGGTGAAGCCCGGCGGCACCGGCAGGCCAAGGCTGCACATCTCGGCCAGGTTGGCGCCCTTGCCGCCCAGCAGATTCCTGTCGCCGGCACGGCCTTCCGCCGCACCATCGCCAAAGGTGAAAACCCATTTGGTCATGCATTGCTCTCCGGTTGCAGGAGATTGGCGAAACGGGTAGTTCCGCCGGTCCGACCCTGGAGCGATATGATGCTGCAGTGCGAAAGGCAAGGCGTCGGCGAAGCCGCCCGGCCCCTACAATCGATTAAGCAAAAGCCGTGTCCAAGGATGCGGCAAAAAGACTTGCCATCGCGGAGCTTTTGGGATAGAACATACCGTGAACAAAGAGGTATCCATGAAATCGTCCGGAAAACTCGACTATCTCGAAATGCCGGCGACTGGCGGAACGCTGGACCGGCTCAAGGCCTTCTACAGTGCCGCCTTTGGCTGGTCCTTCACCGACTATGGGCCGACCTATTCGGGCTTTGCCGAGGGTCTTGACGGTGGTTTTCAGGCCGATGCCGCGGAAGCACCGGCAAAGCCGCTGCCCGTGCTCTACAGCAGGGACCTGGAGGAAACGTTGCGCGCTGTCGAAAATGCCGGCGGCACGGTCGTCCAGCCGATCTTCGCGTTCCCCGGCGGCCGCCGCTTCCACTTTGTCGACCCGGCCGGCAACGAGATGGCAGTGTGGTCCGAGTAGCCGCCGCATGTCGTCCGACGGCGCTGCTTAGCCTGACCAAATTTGATCGTTCTGACCATCGCTCATAAGGATTGTGCTTTTCGGCTGCTCTGCTAATAACGCGCCGCACCAGCGACTCTGACGGCAATTGGGGCGTCGCCAAGTGGTAAGGCATCGGTTTTTGGTACCGACATTCCCAGGTTCGAATCCTGGCGCCCCAGCCATCCCTTTAAGGTCGGTTTCGGACACATAGGTTACGGTTTATACCGGAGATATGGGTAACACTTTTGGCCCGTTGGGTTTGGAGTGGTTCGAGCCTCCCAGTGCAAATCGCGGCAAACTGGGATCGTCACTTTGCAGTCTGAACAGTATTGAACATCTCCCTCTTTTCCATACAAGGTCATCGAAGATTCGACCAAGAGGGGTGGCGGCTAGACATGGAACTTCAATGAACCTTCCTATCTTCGCCATCAACCTCGACCGCGAGACCGGTCGCTGGAGCGAATTGGTCGCCAGCGCCGAAGCGGCCGGCCTGACCTTGCAGCGCATTGCCGCCGTCGACGGCCGCGCCCTCGCCAAGGAGGACTGGACGGAGATCGATCTTCCAGCCGCGCGCAAGCTGAGCGGGCGCGACATACTGCCCGGCGAATATGCCTGTTACCGCAGCCATATCCGGGCGCTGGAGACATTCCTCGCAGCTGGCGGCGCCTATGGCCTGATTGTCGAAGACGACGTCCTCTTCAGCGAAAGCACGATGCGGCGCATCGAGGCCATCATCGCGGCGGTGCCGGATTTCGATGCCATCAAGCTGACCAACCATCGCATGAGCTTCTTCATGCGCGCCGTCGAGACGACGGAAGGCGATGAGATCGGTCGCGCGCTGCATGGCCCGCAAGGGTCGGCCGCCGCCTATCTGGTGACGCGCGAGGGAGCCCAGGGACTGTTGTCGGCGCTCGCCGTGATGAAAATGCCATGGGACGTCGCACTCGAACGCTTTTGGGATACCGGCCTGAAAATCTATTCAGTTCGCCAAAACGTGCTTGGCTTCGCCGCCAGCAGCAAGATTTCCGCCATAGCCGGTCCCTCGGGAAGCTACAAATCTGCAAGGCTTGGCGGACCGAGCCGGCTAAGTGCGGGTGCGTTGCGGGCCAAGGACGAACTGCGCCGCCTGCATCACGTCCTGCTGCGGCCCCCTTTGCCGCGAGAAACCCTGGACTATGCCAAGGACAACGCGCCGCGCCATACCTTGCTTCTGTTGCTTGCGGCGCTCGCCACGCTCGCCATGGTTTCCGCGGTGTGGCGCGAGGCCGACACCTACCGCTATGCGGGCCTGGCGCTGGCCCTGGCCGCGGTCATCCGCTGGTTCAAGGTGGATTTGTGGACCTACAGCAAACCGCTGATTGGTTGGGTCGGCTTTTTGTGTCTGGGTTGGTCGCTCCACGTCTTCATCCGGCTGGCGATCGTCTATTTCGGCACCCACCAGTTGGGTGGCGCCGAAGGCATTTACATGTTTCCGCTGTTCTATGCGACGACCGGCTTCGCGTTTCTGCTGTTTGTCAGGCAGCCCGCGCGGCTTGTATTCTGGTTCATGATCCTCAGTCTTGTCTTCCTGGCGGCGGACACCTTCTATTCGGACATGCTTCAAGGTATCCAACCGACCCCGCGGCTTTTCAACAATCCCATCCACGCGTCGGTGGCTGCCGGTTTCATCTTCCTTTGCGCGCTGCAGTTCATGGCATACACGGCCCAGAGAACGGACCTCGGGAAAGCAACCAAGAACCTGCATTGGGCGCTGTCGACAGCCGTCCTGCTGTTTGCCCTCGTCAACATCATTGAGATGCGGTCGAAGGGCGTCTGGCTTGCGCTTGCGCTCGCCCTGCTCTTGTTGGCACTCATGACCCTGGCGAGAGGTCATCGCCGCGAACTGTTGGTCTCAGGTGCCGTGCTGGCGATCGTGGCGGCCGGCGTTGTCGCGACACACAACATCTTCTCGTCCACCGCCGGCGACACCATGATCTTCGTCAAGGCCTTGGTTCCGGATGTCTTGAGGCATGGCGTGCTCCCAGCCTTCGACCGAGCCATCGCGAGCGATACGACGCCGCTTGCAGCCAAGGAACGGCTGATGCTGTGGGCGGATGCGATCGAGATCTGGAAACGCCACCCGATCTTCGGAGCCAGTTCCAGCTGGCTGACCGAATGGCAGCACAGAACCTATCATCCCATGATCCTAAACGTCTTCCACAATGGTTATCTGGAGATTGCCGTGCGCTATGGTGTGGTCGGATTGGCGTTCTTTGCCTTCCTCTACACTTGGTCGTCCAGGCAGGTTCTGCTGGCCATGCGGGCCAAGCTTATCGCTCCGGCCGCATGGTCCTGCTACATCTCAACGCTGGTCTTCTTCGCCATAACCATCCTTACCAATTCAAACAATCGGCTGGCTATGGGTGAGGCCTTCATGTGGTTCGCTGCAGCGTTCGGCTTCTACTGCTATTATGTTCGCCAGCAGAACAACCTTGTCGCGCCGCGAACCTATTTCTAGGGCCGGCTCTCGCACCGCATCCGGCCAACCGGTCTGACTCAGTCAAGGATTCGGTGCAATCGTGGCGGGACGCCACCACCCGCCCCGCGCACAGGGCGTCCCTACAGGAGCCCATCCACCGTCGCGTCCGGTGCCGGCGTGTGGTTGAGGAAGCCGTTCGCGCCGGCGGCCGTTTTTGAAGGGCGTGTGTTGGTCAGCCGTTTGGATAGTAGCCGCCATCCGCGCCATCACCCATGTAGGTTCCTTGGCCGGTGGTAGCCTGAAGCCGCTGATCGAGCGCATTGATCTGTCCAAGCTTCGAACGGGCTGAAGTCGACGGGGTGTGCTGGATAATATCCGCCTGCTGCATCAGGTCGCGGGCTTGATCCTGCGTGATCTTGCCAGTTTTCCTGGCCACGCGGATACCCTGCTTCACGCTGAGCAACTGCTCTGACGCCGCCCTCGCTTCCGGATCCGCTGGCACCGATGCCGTGGTCTGGGTGTCGACCTTTACCTTGTGGTGATGGTGCACAGCGTAGGCGCTCGAAAGCGGTATGGCCGCGAAGATCGATGCGGCCGCGATGATTTTTGGCATGAAGGTGCGCATGACGATATCTCCTTTGATGAAGCGAGCGGCGAAGCCGCTTTCCAAAAGGGCCGTCTGGTCGCGTCGAGCCGCAGTGGCGCATTCATCGGCCGGCGGTCCTCGGCCCGAGAAGGCATATATGGAGGCCACTCCGGCGTTGAATGACTTGGAACGCAAATGTTATCGGATGTGATCGAGCGTTGAATTGCGGCTGCAACTAGCTCGGAAGCGAGGCCAAGCCTTGGCTACTTGTCCAACTGCGTTTCGGCGCCTTCCTGCTCGTGCGCGCACTGGACCATGCACCCCAACGGCAGATAGTCGACAGCCGGACCGCGTCAGCTCGCTTCACGCATCGCTTCGGCGGCCTGCAGGTCGACCGACACAAGCTGGCTGACGCCCTGCTCGGCCATGGTCACGCCGAACAGCCGATTCATGCGCGCCATGGTGATCGGGTTATGGGTGATGATGACGAAGCGCGTCTCGGTGGTGTTAGCCATTTCGTCCATGAGATTGCAGAAGCGCTCGACATTGTGATCGTCGAGCGGGGCGTCGACTTCGTCGAGCACGCAGATCGGCGCCGGATTTGTCAGGAACACGGCGAAGATCAGCGACATCGCCGTCAGCGCCTGCTCGCCACCGGACAACAGTGTCATGGTCTGCGGCTTCTTGCCGGGCGGGCGGGCCAGGATTTCGAGCCCGGCCTCGAGCGGATCGTCGGATTCGATCAGTTGCAACTCCGCCGTGCCGCCGCCGAATAGATGCGAGAACAGCCGCTGGAAATGGCTGTTGACGACGTCGAAGGCGGCAAGCAATCGCTCGCGACCTTCGCGGTTGAGGCTCTGGATTGCTTGCCTGAGCTTGCGGATCGCCTCGATGATGTCCTCGCGTTCGGACACGATCGCCTCGAGCCGGTCGGAAAGCTCCTTCTGCTCTTCCTCGGCGCGCAGGTTGACGGCGCCCAGCCGCTCGCGCTCGATCTTCAGCCGATCGAGCTGACGCTCGATCTCGGCCATGTCGGGCATCGGGCCGTCAGCCTCCAGACCGGTGTGGCGAATGACCAGATGCGGCGGCGTGTTCAGCGTTTCCTGGATGCGCGCCTCGACCTCCAGCCGGCGTTCGTCGGCCGCGGTCAGCCGCTCTTCGGCACGAACACGGGTCTCGCGCGCTTCGGCCAGGAACTGGATGGCGCCGGTGGCGGCCTTGTCCAGTTCGGATTGCCGGTTCTCGGCTTCCTGCAAACGGTCGGCCGCCGCCTTGCGCAAGGTCTCGGCCTCGGTGAGCTGCGATAGCAGCGCGCGCCGCTTGGCGTCGATTTCATCGGGAGCATCCGCCAGCCGTTCGCGTTCGGCCTCGGCTTCGGCTTTGCGTTCGCCAAGCGATGCGATCTGCGTCGAGGCGTTTTCAGCCCGCTCCAGCCAGTTGCTGCGCTCGGCGCCAATGGCATCCAGCCGGCGCGCGCGCGCCTCGGCTTCGCGCCGTAGACCCTCGTGCACCGCACGTGCATCCGCAAGCGTGGCGCGGTCGCGGGCGACATTGGCCGAGGACTGTTCGAGCTGCAATTGCAGGTCGCCGAGATCGGGCGCGTCCTGCAGCAGCATTTCCGCCTCGGCGAAGGCTTCCGAGGTCTCCTCATAGCTGTCGACGATGCGGGCACGCGCCTCGTCCAGTGCCGCGCGGCGGCTCTGCAATTCGCCGCCGGCTCGTTCAGCCTCAACCAGCGCATTGCGGGCAGCGTCCAGCCGATGCTGAGCGTCACGACCGGCCTGGCGCGCATTGCGCTCGGCCTCGCTCGCCAGGCGGAGCGCCTGTTCGGCCTGCGCAAGCGCCTCCTCGGCCTGGCGCAGGACGAGCGTCGCCTGTATCGCCTCGGCATCGAGTTCGGCCAGCCGGTTCTTTTGCGCTAGCCGCTGTGCGGCGGCGGTCGGTGCGTCGGCGCTGGCGGTAAAGCCATCCCAGCGCCACAGTGCGCCCTCGCGGCTGACCAGCCGCTGGCCGGGAGCAAGGAGCGCCTGCAGGCGGCGGCCATCGCCCGGCTCGACGATACCGATCTGCGCCAGGCGTCGGGCGAGCTGTGCGGGCGCGTGAACCACGCTGGCAAGGCTCCTGACGCCTTCGGGCAGAGCCGCGTCGCCGGGCTGGATTCCGCTTTCGCCCCAATGCACCGGTGCGCTGCGGTCGAGCGGCACGTCGAGGTCTTCGCCAAGAGCCGCACCAAGCGCCGTCTCGAAACCGCGATCGACGCTGATCTGCTCCAGCACGGCCGGGAAAAGGTCGCCGCTGGCGGCATTGAGTATCTTGGCCAGCGTGCGCGCTTCCGTCTCGATCCGTGCCAACTCGGCCCTGGCATCCTGAAGCGGTGGGCGGGCAGAGCTCTCGGTAGCGCGCGCATCGATGACCGACTGTTCGGTCTCCAATACGGCAGCCTCGGCTTCCTCCAGCAGCGCCATGGCCTGTTCGACCAGCACGCGCTTCTCCGCCGGATCCGGCAGGCCGGCGACCTTGGAGAGTATCTCCGACAATTCGCGGTCGACATCGGCAAGCTGACGGGCGAAGCGGTCGCGGCGCTCGGCGGTGTCGCGCAGCGTCCGTTCGATCTGGTTGCGCGCGGCGGCGGCCTCCGCCCGCTCGGCGGTCAGCGTGGCGAGCTTGGCTTCGCTTTGCGAAAGCGTCGATGCCGCCTGTTCGAAGGCGGCGCGGGTGGTGGCCTCGCGCTCGGCCGCACCGGCGTTTTCGGAATTCAGCGTGGCTTCTTCGGTGCGAAGGCGTTCGAGGATGTCCGCATTGTCGCGGACCATGCGCTCCTCACGGGCGATGTCGCCGTCGAGTTGCTGCAGCCGGCGCTCGAGTTCGGTCTGACGGGCGCGAATACGGCCGGCTTCCTCCTCGATCTGCGACTTGGCGATCGACAGGCGCTGGAAGGCAGCGGCAGCGGCGGCTTCCGCGTCGCGCAGATCGGGCAGGCGGTGAGCGCCGATGCCTTGCTCGCGGGCGGCGGCCATCTGTGCGGCGGCGCGGTCGCCGACAAGCGCCGTGGCAACCGCAAGCGCCGAGCGCGCATCGCCCTCCTGCGTCTTGGCCAGTGTCCAGCGCAGATGCAGGAGCGTTGCTTCGGCCTTGCGGATGTCGGCCGACAGGTTCTTGAAGCGGGACGCCTGGCGCGCCTGGCGCTTCAGGCTTTCGATCTGGCTTTCCAGTTCACCGACGACGTCGTCCAGCCGTTCGAGGTTCTGCTCGGCCGCCTTCAGCCGCAGTTCGGCCTCATGGCGGCGGGTGTGCAGGCCGGAAATGCCGGCCGCTTCTTCGAGCAGTGCGCGGCGCGCCTGCGGCTTGGCCTGGATCAGTTCGCCGATACGGCCCTGACCGACCATCGACGGCGAACGCGCGCCGGTCGACTGGTCGGCGAACAGAAGCTGCACGTCCTTGGCGCGCGCTTCCTTGCCGTTGATGCGATAAAGCGAGCCCGCCTCGCGCTCGATGCGGCGCGACACCTGCAGTTCGTCGGCATCGTTGAAGGCCGCGGGCGCGCTACGGTCACTGTTGTCGAGGAAAAGCGTGACTTCGGCGGTGTTGCGTGCCGGGCGCGTGCCCGAGCCGGAAAAGATGACATCGTCCATGCCGGACGCGCGCATATTCTTGTAGGAGCTTTCGCCCATCACCCAGCGCAGAGCCTCGACAAGGTTCGACTTGCCGCAGCCGTTCGGCCCGACAATGCCGGTCAGTCCGCGTTCGATGACGAACTCACCGGGCTCGACGAAAGACTTGAAACCGAGAAGGCGAAGGCGCGAAAACTTCATTCGCGCAGCCTATCAAGCGGGTTTGCACGGTTTTGCGATGGGAATTCACGGCACAACGAGACGCGGCGCGCGCCGAAGCGGCGCCGCCTCAGCGCTGACCGTATGTCAGAGCAAGGGGTCGATAATGGCCGACATTTCCTCAATCGACATCGCCCCCTTGTAGGTCTTACCGTTGATGAAGAAGGTCGGTGTCGAGTCGACCTTGAATTCATTAGCGCCGCGCTTCTGGACCGATCTCACATCGTCCAGAAGTTTCTGGTCCGTCAAGCAGGCCTCGAAGGACTCCTGTGTAAAACCGGCGAGCTTCGAGATTTGCAGCAGCGCATCCTTGGTGTTCTGGACGCCGACCCAGTTCGCCTGCTGCCTGAACAGGACATCCACCATCGGGAAATAGTTATCCTTGGCGCAGCGCGCCAGCATGAAACCGGCTTCGGCGCTCGGATCGAACGGGAATTCGCGCAGGATGTAGCGCGCCTTGCCGGTGTCGATGTACTTGGTCTTCAGTTCCGGAAAGGTGGTCTCGGCGAAATGCGCGCAGTGCGGGCAGGTCATCGAGGCGTATTCGACGATGGTGACCTTGGCGTCGTCCTTGCCAAGCTGCTTGTCGGGCAGCGCACCCGGCTTCATCAGTTCCGCCATGTCCACGGTGCCCTGGGCCTCCGGCGCGGTAGCGGCGGCCGGCGTCGCAGGCTTGGCGGGAGCGGCCGGGGCCGCTGGCTTCACATCCGCGGCCTTGGCCTCCTCGCTGGAGTCGCTGCAGGCGGCGAGCAGGGCAACCGCCGGAATGGCCGCCAGCGAAGACAGAACGTTTCTGCGAGACAGACTTTGGCCAAACGGGGGACGGTTCATACGAATCACCTGACAGGGGTTGGATTTTGCAATGCAAAGATACGAAAAGGCGAGAGTTGGCGCGAATTAAGGCATCTCCGTCCCCAATCCAATCTCCAAACCTGACAAGGGCGATCACGAAAGCGAGATATTGACAACAAATCCATGACTTTCTTCAAGAGGCTTATGACTTCCTCTCCCCGATAATGGTTGCGCCAAGTTTTTCCAGCGATGCGCGCAGTCCGTCATTGTCGACAAGGCCGACAGTCCCCGACAGTTTCGTCTTCTCGGCTGCCGTCAGCGGCCTGAGGGCCGGTCTGCGCCTTGCCTTGTCGGCTGTCACCGGCTTCTGCAGGATTCTGATGCGGCTGATGGCGGTGAAACCGAGGAAGGCGTTGACCCGGTTGATGATCTCGCTGGTCTCGTGCTGCAGATGAAGTGCCGCCATGCCTTCGCAGGCGATGACCAGTACCGCCGGCTCGAACGGATCGTCCTCGTGCATGCGGCGCGGCCACTGGATTTTTTCAGGGCGCGAGTGGCTGGCCAGACGTGGGCCGGCGATCTCTTCCCATGACTGGACGAGGCCGATCGAAATGCCGGCCCGCTTGCGCAGCACCGGATCGAGGATCTTGGTCGCGAGATCGCTGACCGGGACGGGATTGCCGTAGGGCGTTCTCCCTGCCATGTACGTTCTCCAGCCACGACGTTCATCAGTATCGGCCAAGGCCAATTCCCGATCAATGGCACCAGCAGACCAGACCCGCAAGACCGCCTCCCGAGATAGCAGCAACGATGCATCCGGAGAAGCTGCATCTGGAGTTCGTGACGATATCGCATCCCGCTTGCTCGGCTGGTACGATGTGCACCACCGCGAACTGCCGTGGCGGATAACGCCACGCGAGCATGCGCGGGGCGTAAGGCCTGATCCCTACCGCATCTGGCTGTCCGAAGTCATGCTGCAGCAGACCACGGTCGAAGCGGTGAAGGCCTATTTCCGGGTTTTCGTCGAGAAATGGCCTGATGTCGAGACGCTGGCCGCGGCACCGGCCGAGGACGTGATGAAAGCCTGGGCCGGGCTCGGCTACTACTCCCGCGCCCGCAATCTCAAGGCCTGCGCCGATCTGGTGGCCCTGCGCGGCGGCCGGTTTCCCGACACCGAGGCGGGATTGAGAGAACTGCCCGGCATCGGCGCCTATACGTCGGCGGCCATCATGGCGATCGCCTTCGACCGCCCCGCCGCCGTCGTCGACGGCAATGTCGAACGCGTCATCTCCCGGCTGTTTTCGATCACGACGCCGCTGAGCGAGGCCAAGCCTGAGATCCGCGCCCATGTCCAACGCATGATGCCAGGGACAAGGCCGGGCGACTTCGCCCAGGCGATGATGGATGTCGGCGCCACCATCTGCACGCCGCGCCGGCCGCGCTGCATGCTGTGCCCGCTGCGCGAAGACTGCAGCGCCGTCGTTTCAGGCGATCCCGAGCACTTCCCGGTGCGTCTGCCCAAGGCCGACAAGCCTTTGCGGCGCGGCGCCGCCTTCGTCGCCGTGCGGGGCGACGGCGCCATCATGCTGCGCAAACGGGCGGAGAAGGGCTTGCTTGGCGGAATGACCGAGGTGCCGACGACAGGCTGGACCGCGCGGATCGATGGAGGGACCACGGAAGCGGCCGCACCTTTCCCTGCCGACTGGCGGCGTGCCGGCCAGATTGCGCATGTCTTCACCCATTTCGCTCTCGAACTCGAAGTCTTTCACGCCCACATCAAAGGTGATGCGCCGGAAGGGCATTTCTGGTCGCTCGCCCACGAGATTTCCGGCGAGGCGTTGCCGACTGTCATGAAAAAGGCAATCGAGGCTGCGATACCCGGCGCTACGAAAAAGCCGTCGCCACACAGTGCAAAGAGGCCCCATGACTGAAATACGCCACATCGTTTTCGACATCGGCAGAGTGCTGATCCACTACGATCCCAACATTCCGTTCAGCCGCCTCATTCCGGATGCCGAGGAGAGAAAGTGGTTTTTCGACAATGTCTGCACGCATGACTGGAACATCGAGCAGGATCGCGGCCGGACCTGGGAAGAGGCCGAGGCGCTGCTGATAGCGGACCATCCCGATCAAGCGGAAAACATCCGCGGTTTCCGCCGCCACTGGCACGAAATGGTGCCGCATGCCTACGAAGACAGCGTCGCCATCATGGTCGGCCTGATCGAGAGCGGCCACGACGTCACCATGCTGACCAACTTCGCCAGCGACACGCTGGCCGAGGCGCGCGAGCGCTTCGATTTTCTCGAACGGCCGCGTGGCGTCACCATCTCGGGCGAGATCGGCATGATCAAGCCGGATCGCGGCATTTACGATCATCACGTCGCTGCTTTCGGCCTCGAGCCAGCCGCGACGCTGTTCATCGACGACAGCCAGAAGAATGTCGACGGCGCCAAGGCGGCCGGCTGGCAATCGGTGCTGTTCACCGATGCGAAGACGCTTCGAGCAGACCTTCAACGCCTTGGAATCAAGGCGTGATTTGAACCGCTTCCAGCGATCCGTTGCGTTGCTACTTTCGCAGCAATTGGCAGGAGATCAGGCCCCTGCCCGCTCCATGCCAAGCCGTGCGATGCGGCGAAGCTCGTCGATCGGGGTCAGGCCGCCGCTGCGCTCATAGTGCCAGAAGGTCCAGCCGTTGCAGGCATCCAGCCCCTGCACTTCGGCGCCGATCTTGTGGATCGAGCCGGCGCTGTCGCCGATCGCCACCGTGCCATCGGCGCGCACCTTGGCCGCCCAGCGCTTCTTGGCGTCGTAGAGCGTCGCGCCCGGCATCATCAGCCCGGTGTCGATGAGGCTGACGAAGGCGACGCGCGGCTCGGCGCGCTTGCCGGTAAGCACGGTGAGATCCGCGCCATCCAGCGGCCGCACCGCGTCGATGCGCTCGTTGGCGGCGTCGATATAGGCCTGTTCGCGCTCGATGCCGACGAAATGGCGGCCGAGGCGTTTTGCGACCGCGCCAGTGGTGCCGGAACCGAAGAAGGGATCGAGCACGATGTCGCCCGGTTTGGTCGACGCCATCATGATGCGGGCAAGCAGCGCTTCCGGCTTCTGCGTCGGATGCAGCTTGTCGCCATTGTCGTTCTTCAGCCGCTCGCCCCCGGTGCAGATCGGAAACAGCCAGTCGGAGCGCATCTGGATGTCGTCGTTGGACGCCTTCATCGCTTCGTAGTTGAAGGTGTAGCCCTTGCCCTTCTGGTCGCGCGAGGCCCAGATCATCGTCTCATGCGCGTTCTGGAAGCGGCGGCCGCGGAAATTCGGCATCGGGTTGGTTTTGCGCCAGACCACGTCGTTGAGGATCCAGAAGCCAAGATCCTGCATCTTGGCGCCGACCCGGAAGATGTTGTGATAGGAGCCGATGACCCAGATGGTGCCGTTGGGCTTCAGCACCCGTCGCGCCGCCAGGAGCCAGGCACGGGTGAAAGCGTCATAGGCCTCGAAGCTTTCGAACTGGTCCCAGTCGTCATCGACCGCGTCGACCTTCGACTGATCAGGGCGGTGCAGATCGCCGTCGAGCTGCAGATTGTATGGTGGATCGGCGAAGATGACGTCGATCGACTTTTCGGGCAGCCGGTCGAGCGCGGCGACGCAGTCGCCCTTGAGGATCGTGTCCAGCCATTCGGATTGCAGGGGAGCGTGGGATAGCTCGTCGAGAAGACGCACGGCAGACATTCTGACACCCAGGGCACGCGTTACTGTTTTACTCTCTGTTATGGTTACCGATCAGCGTAAATATTCGGTGAAGACTGCCGAGTTTGCGAAGGTGGCCCTGTTGGTGTATGCCGCGCCGCCTCACCTGCCGAGGCCCTTCATACTCCCATTGTCCGGATCACCATGCCCCAGCCAGACCTTGTCATCTTCGATTGCGACGGCGTGCTCGTCGATTCCGAAATCATTGCCGCCCGCGTCGAGGCGGAGCTGCTGACCTTAGCCGGGTACGAAATCTCTGCGGAAGAACTCGCCGAGACCTACGCTGGCCTGACGTTCAAGGACATCATGATACGGGTCGAGGAGAAGTCCAGCATCCCGTTCCAGGTATCGTTGATCGACCGCGCCGAAGAACTGGTCGACCGCAAATTGCGCAGCGACGTACGTGCCATCGATGGCGCGCGCGAGGCAGTCGCCGCAGTCACCGCGCCGCACTGCGTCTGCTCGAATTCGCGCTCCGAGCGCATCGAATTTATGCTGGAGAAGGTTCACCTGATGCCCTTCTTCAAGGACCGCATTTTTTCCGCGATGGAAACACCGACCGGAAAAACCAAGCCTGCTCCAGACGTGTTCCTGTTTGCGGCGGAGAAACTCAACGCAAACCCGGCGAACACGTTCGTCATCGAGGATTCCGTGCACGGCGTCCATGGCGCCAGGACGGCCGGCATGCGGGTGATCGGCTTCACCGGCGCCGCCCACAGCTATCCCGGCCATGCCGACGCGCTGACCGAGGCCGGAGCCGAGACGGTGATACGCCGCTGGGCAGAGCTGAAAAGCGTGATCGCCGCGCTGTCGGAGTGGTCGGCGGATGCCTGAAAAGCGTGCGCCGCGACGCACGCTTCATCCAAATGCCGAGACTTAGTTCGTCGCGACAGCTTTCTTCCTGCGGGTCTTCTTCAGCTTGTCCGTCGTCGCCTTCGGCGCGTTTTCATCATAGCCGGCAAAGACCTGATAGTCCTGCGCCGTCGGCTCCGGTACGACAACATTGGAATCGGTGAAGACGAACTGGGTTGCGACCGAGGGATCGGTGACCTGGACCTGATATTGGTGGATCTGCGAATAGAGGACCTCGGCACCGTGCATCACGGCGATGCGGATTGGCATGGTGATGTTGCCGGGCGAGAACTTCGGCCCCGGCACAATTTTGCCGGCGACCGCGATCTTCATCGTCAGCTGGCCGTTGGCACGGCTGCAGTCGCGCGTCACGTCGCTGACCGATGCCTGGTAGACGATGTTCGCAGACTCGTCGGGCGGAGCAGCAGCGGCGTCGGCCTCTGCCTGGGCGGCGGCATCCTGCGCGGCGTCGCCCGTCTTCTTGAGCTTGGGCCTGGGCTTCTGGACGTCCTTGGAATAGGTGTTGAAGAAGGCCGTGCCGTCACGCACCGTCACTCTGGGACAATAGGCTTGCAACTGGCTGGCCAGTATTTTGGGATCCTGCGGCGGCGGTGGCGCCGTCGGGTCCTTCTTGCCAAAGCCGAGGTTCAGAATGCCATTGTCGCCCGATTGGCAACCGGCGGCGGCGAGCATAAAGCCGGTGAGCGCAAGACCCGCCAAAAAGCGACCTCTAAATGTACGAAACGCCATGAAACTGCACTTCCCTCTCGCAAAGCTGGTGACGTATATCAACCGCGCGGCAAAAATGCGACTGAGCCAGCGCAGAAATTAACCACCTTGCAGTGGACGAAAAAGCCAAGCAGTAACGGATTTGTGACATGCAATATGTGAGTACCCGAGGCGAAGCCCCCGTTCTTGGATTTTCCGACGCCGTGCTGGCTGGCCTGGCGCGCGACGGCGGGCTCTATGTGCCGCGCGAGTGGCCGCGGTTTTCCGCGTCCGAGATCCGCGCCATGCGCGGCCTTGCCTATCCCGATCTTGCCATCCGCGTGCTGTCGCCGTTTCTCGGCGACGAAATCCCGGCATCCGTCTTCGAACGGCTGGTGCGCGAAGCCTACGCCAGCTTCCGCCACGAGGCCGTCTGCCCGCTGGTGCAAACCGGCCCCAACACCTTCATCCTGGAACTCTTCCACGGGCCGACGCTCGCCTTCAAGGACGTGGCGATGCAGCTTCTGGCCCGGCTGATGGACCACGTGCTTACCGAACGCGATCAGCACGCCACCATCGTCGGCGCCACCTCGGGCGATACCGGTGGGGCGGCAATCGATGCCTTTGCCGGGCGCAACCGCACCGACATCTTCATCCTTTTCCCGCACGGCCGCGTCTCGCCGGTCCAGCAACGGCAGATGACCACATCGACGGCTGAAAACGTCCACGCGCTGGCTATAGAAGGCAATTTCGACGATTGCCAAGGCCTGCTCAAGGACATGTTCAACGATCACGGCTTTCGCGACCGGGTTGCGCTTTCCGGCGTCAATTCGATCAACTGGGCCCGTATCATGGCCCAGATCGTCTATTATTTCTCCTCGGCGCTGTCGCTCGGCGCGCCGGACAGGCCGGTCTCCTTCACGGTGCCGACCGGCAATTTCGGCGATATCTTCGCCGGCTACGCAGCCAAGAAGATGGGCTTGCCGATCGAACGGCTGGTCATCGCCACCAACGACAACGACATCCTGGCGCGGACCTTCGCGACCGGCGAATACCGCACCAAAGGCGTCTTTGCGACCACGTCGCCGTCGATGGACATCCAGGTGTCGTCCAATTTCGAACGCTTGCTGTTCGAGGCCTCAGGCCGTAACGCCGCGACGGTGCGGCGCTACATGGACAGTCTGAAGCAGTCCGGCGCTTTCACCATCGAGCCCCAGCAAATCGTCGGGATGCGCTCCGAATTCGATGCAGACCGGGCCGATATGGATGAGGTCGCCGCCACCATCCGCTCGACGCTCGCGGCCAGCAACTACCTGCTCGATCCGCACACCGCGGCAGCCGTGCATGTCGCGGCGGGCAAGGCGTCAGGCGCCGTGCCGATGGTGGTACTGGGCACCGCCCACCCGGCAAAGTTTCCGGCCGCCGTCGAAGCCGCCAGCGGCGTGTCGCCCGCACTGCCCGCATGGCTAGGGGGGTTGATGACATCCGAGGAAAAATACACGGTACTTCCATCTGACCTGAAAATGGTGGAAGATTACGTCGGCCGCCGCGCGCGGGCGGCGCGTTAGGGAGTAGTAGCCATATGGGTGTTGAGGTAAGCCGTCTGTCGAACGGCCTGACAGTCGCCACCGAAACCCTTCAAAGTATCGAATCGGTTGCCCTTGGAGCCTGGGTCAAGTCGGGTGCTCGCAATGAACGTGACAACGAGCATGGCATGGCCCATCTGCTCGAGCACATGGCGTTCAAGGGTACCAATAGGCGAAGCGCCTTCGAAATAGCCTCGGAGATCGAGGACGTCGGCGGTGAGATCAACGCCGCCACCAGCGTCGAAACCACCTCCTACTATGCCAGGGTGCTCTCCGACGATGTGCCGCTGGCCGTCGACATTCTTGCCGACATCCTGCAGGAGTCCGAGTTCGACCCACAGGAACTCGAACGCGAGCAGCATGTGATCCTGCAGGAGATCGGGGCCGCGCACGACACGCCCGACGACATCGTCTTCGACCGTTTCACGGAGACGGCGTTTCGCCACCAGACGATCGGACGCTCGATCCTGGGCACGCCGGAAACCGTCAAATCCTTCACCTCAAGGCAGTTGCACGATTTCATCGAAAGGCAATATGGCGCCGAGCGCATGGTGATTGTCGCTGCCGGCGACATCAAGCACGACAATTTCGTGCGCGAGGTCGAAAAGCAGCTCGGCGGCTTCCGCAGCAAGGCCGACAGCACCATCCCGCAATATGCGCAATATATCGGCGGCGATTTCCGCGAGGACCGCGACCTGATGGACGCGCAGATCGTGCTTGGGTTCGAAGGCCGCGCCTATCATGTGCGCGACTTCTATGCCTCGCAGGTGCTGTCGATGATCCTCGGCGGCGGCATGTCGTCGCGCCTGTTCCAGGAGGTCCGCGAAAAACGCGGCCTGTGCTATTCGGTCTATGCCTTCCATTGGGGCTTTTCCGACACAGGCGTCTTCGGCGTCCATGCCGCCACCGGCCAGAGCGATATCGCCGAACTGGTCCCTGTCATCATCGACGAACTGCAGAAGGCCGGCGAGAACATCCTGCAGGAAGAACTCGACCGTGCGCGTGCGCAATATCGCGCCGGGCTGATCATGTCCGCCGAAAGCCCGGCCAGCCGGGCTTCGCAGATCGCACGGCAACTGCTTCTGTTTGGCCGGCCGATCGCCAAGGAGGAATTGATGGAACGGCTGGCGGCGCTGACGATCGAGCGGCTGACCGATCTGTCGTCGCGATTGTTCTCGACCAAGCCGACGCTTACCGCTGTCGGGCCCGTGGGCACACTGGCGCCATACGAGGCGATCCTCGAATCGCTCGCAGGCACGCAGACCACGGCCCGCAAGCTCGCCGTCTAAGCCCCTCAAAGCGCCATGTTCGCGCTCCCTTTCTTCCGCCGTGACCTACCGGCGCTGAAAGGCGACCGCGTCACACTGCGCGTGCCATTCACCAATGATTACCGCGAGTGGGCGGCGGTGCGCGGTGAAAGCCGCGCCTTCCTGGAACCTTGGGAGCCGCGCTGGACTCCCGACGAACTCGACCGCAATGCGTGGCGGCTTCGCATCAGCCGGTACCGCGAAGACTATGCGCAGGGGACGGCCATCGCCTTCTTCATCTTCGAAGGCAGCAGCGGCAAACTGGCAGGCGGCATCACGCTCGGCAACATACGCCATGGCGTCTCGCAAAGCGGCCATGTCGGCTACTGGATCGGCGAACGCTTTGGCGGCCGCGGTCTGATGACCGACGCGGTCAAGGTGGTGACCCGCTTCGCCTTCGATACGCTGAGGTTGCACCGGATCGAAGCGGCCTGTATTCCCGACAATATCAGGTCGATCCGCGTGCTTGAAAAAGCCGGATTCCGGCGCGAAGGACTTCTGCGATCCTATCTCAGGATCAACGGCATCTGGCAGGACCACTACCTCTATGCCCGGATCGCAGACGATCCGCCGTGCGTTGGAACGAAGGACTGATTTTTTTGACGAATTTCCTGCGAAACGGGCTGCTGTTCGCCTTTGTCCTCGCGACAATGCTGACGCTGTGCGCGGCGAACTCTGCCTTCGCAGTCGAGCCGATCAAGATTGCCCGCGACGACGTCGCGCTCGACCTTTCCGGTGCCGTCGAGATCTACCGGAACCAGGGCGAGAATTTCCAGGTGTCGACCGCTCCGGGTCCGGACGGCATCGTGCGGCGCATCGAGGTCGAGGCCAATGACGCGCGTTCGACCGGCGACTGGGCGGTGTTCGCGCTGGCCAACACCACCGACCAGCAGCTCGACAGGCTGATCGTCGCACCGCATTTCCGCCTGGTGAATTCCGGCATCTTCTGGCCGGATCTCGGCTCGACCCGCATCGCCGCCATCACGCCCAGCGAAGGCTTCGCGCTCGACCGCCAGACCAGCCCCGACGCCGACGTGTTCCGGGTGACGCTGAACCCCGGCACGGTCATTACCTTCATCGCCGAACTGGCCTCGCCGAAGCTGCCGCAGGTCTATCTCTGGGATCCGGAATCCTACAAGGACTCGGTCAATTCCTACACGCTGTTTCGTGGCATCGTCATCGGCATTGCAGGCCTGCTGGCGCTGTTCCTGACCATCCTGTTCGTGGTCAAGGGAACCTCGATGTTCCCAGCGACCGCGGCACTTGCCTGGGCAGTGCTGGCCTATATCTGCGTCGATTTCGGCTTCCTCAACAAGATCATCGAGATATCGCCCGGCAACGAGCAGATGTGGCGCGCCGGAACGGAAGTGGCGCTGGCGGGAACTTTCGTGGTGTTCCTGTTCGCCTACCTCAACCTCAACCGATGGCACGGCCATTTCAGCTACGGTGCATTGGTCTGGATCCTCGGACTGGTGCTGATCGCCGGCGTCGCCATCGTCGACCCGGCGGTCGCCGCCGGCATCGCCAGGCTGTCCTTCGCCGCCACCGCGCTGACCGGGCTCGGCCTGATCATCTTCCTCGGCATACGCGGCTACGACCGCGCCATCATGCTGGTGCCCAGTTGGGTCATGGTGCTGTTGTGGCTGTGCGGATCGTGGATGGCGATCACCGGCATGCTCGACAACGATATCGCCCAGCCGGCCTTGGGCGGCGGGCTGATCCTGATCATCCTGTTGATCGGCTTCACCGTCATGCAGCATGCCTTTGCCGGCGGCGCGCTGCATCAGGGCCTGTTCTCCGATCTCGAACGGCAGGCGCTGGCGGTGGCCGGATCGGGCGACACGGTTTGGGATTGGGACGTGCTGCGCGACCGCGTCGTCACCAAGCCCGATGTCAGCATCCAGCTCGGCCTGGCGCCCAACAGCCTCGGTGGTGCCGCACGCAACTGGCTGCCGGTGCTGCATGCCGACGACCGCGACACGTTCCGCACGACGCTCGACGTGGTGCTCGAACACCGGCGCGGCCGGGTGTCACAGAACTTCCGGCTGCGCGGCGCCGACGGCCATTATCACTGGTTTTCGCTGCGCGCGCGTCCGGTGATCGGGTCGGACGGCGAAGTCATCCGCTGCGTCGGCACCATGGTCGACGTCACCGAGCAGAAGAAATCCGAGGAAAGGCTGCTGCACGATGCCGTGCACGACAATCTGACCGGCCTGCCGAACCGCGAATTGCTGATGAACCGGCTGGAAGCCATCATCTCGATCGCCCGCACCGAAGAGAAGGTGCGCCCGACCGTGTTCGTCATCGACATCGACCGTTTCAAGCAGGTCAATGACGGGCTCGGCATTTCTGCCGGCGACACCATCCTTTTGACCATCGCGCGCCGCCTCCACCGGCTCTTGAAGCCGAAGGATTCGCTGTCGCGCTTTGCCGGCGACCAGTTCGCGCTGATGCTGCTTTCCGAACAGGATCCCGCCCGCATCGCCGCCGTCGCGGACGCCATCAAGCATGCCATCAACAATCCGATCACCTTCGCCAAGCGCGAGATCGTGCTGACGGCCTCGATCGGACTGATCACCTGGAACTCGCCGCAAATGTCGGCCGAGGACATGGTCAAGGATGCCGAGTTGGCCATGCATCAGGCCAAGCGCTTCGGCGGCGACAGGATCGAGCCGTTCCGGCCAGCCTTCCGCACCGTCGGCACCGATCGGCTGCAGTTCGAATCCGACCTGCGCCGCGCCATCGAGCGGCGCGAGTTCACGCTCGCCTACCAGCCGATCGTGCGGCTGGAGGATGGCAGCGTCGCCGGCTTCGAAGCCCTGCTGCGCTGGGACCATCCGCGCCGCGGCATGATCCCACCGGCGGATTTCATCCCGGTCGCCGAGAGCTGCGGGTTGATCGTGCAGCTCGGCCTGTTCGCCATGCAGCAGGCGGCGGAAGACCTCGCCAGCTGGCAAAAGCAGATCGGCGACGCGCCGCTGTCGGTCTCGGTCAACCTGTCCAGCCGCCAGTTGATCCGCCGCGACCTGGTCAGCGACGTCCGCTCCGTTATCGCACGCGCAAACCTGAAGCCGCGCTGCTTCCGGCTCGAGCTCACCGAATCGCTGGTCATGGACAATCCCGAGCAGACGGCCCATGTTCTGACCAAGCTGAAGCAGCTCGGCATCGGCCTGTCGCTGGACGATTTCGGTACCGGCTATTCCTCATTGGCCTATCTGACGCGTTTCCCTTTCGACACCATCAAGATCGACAAGAGCTTCGTCGACGACAAGACACCCAAGCGCGCGGTGCTGCTCAAATCGATGGTCAACATGGCGCATGAACTCGGCCTGTCTGTCGTCGCCGAGGGCATTTCGGACGACAGCGATGCGCTGGAATTGCGCCAGATGGGCTGCGAATACGTGCAGAGCTTCATGTTCGGCGCGCCAATGCCAGGCGACCAGGTGCTGAAGACGCTGAAGGAGCAGTATCCGCTAACGCAAGCGTGAGAAGCTTAGGCGTGTCCGGCGGCGAGGCTGAGATGGGCGAGATCGATGCCGATAGCAGCGAGAATCCGGTCGTATTTGCGCTCGATGTCGGTGTCGAACAGAAGCTCGGCATTGGCCGGGCAAGTCAGCCAGCCATTCTCGGCGATCTCGGTCTCCAGCTGGCCGGCGCCCCAGCCGGAATAGCCGAGCGCCATCAGCGCGTGACGAGGACCGCGCCCGGACGATATGGCGCGCAATATATCGACGGTCGCGGTCAGGCAGATGTCGTCCGAAACGGTCAGCGAGGATTCCACCCGGTAGTCGCCCGAATGCAGGACAAAGCCGCGACTGCGATCCACGGGCCCGCCATTGCGCACGACGAAGTCACGGGCTTGCGCCGGCAGGCGGATCGCCTCGTGTTCGTTCATGATGCCCAGTTGCACGAGCAGATCCGGAAACAACATCTGCTGCGTCTGGTTGATGATCAGCCCCATGGCGCCTTCATCTGAGTGCGCGCAGATATAGACGACCGAGCGCGTGAAACGGTCGTCCTTCATGCCGGGCATGGCAATCAGGAACTGATCGTCGAGAAAGCCGCGGCTCGCGACCGTCTTCTTGTGGCGCAACAAGTCCATGAACGGCAGCGTAACGCGTTTCCAAAGCGCCGAAAAGATGCACTGTGCGGGATTCGACCAAAGCCCATGCGGCGGGGCCGAGCATTCTCCCCTCGAGGTCACGCAAATATGATACTGGCAACACTATGAAATCATTGCGCGGCCACGAACGGACGATCAAATCACCGCCATGCGAAGCTTGAAAATCCTGCTGCTCGGCGCCGCCATCGGATTGGCAACCGCACTTCCCGCCGTCGCCTCTTCATCGGCCTGGTACAACAGCGAAGGCGGCAAGGTCAGGCTGGTGACATCAGGCCAACCCGACGACGCCGGCCGCATCCAGGGCGTTCTCGACATAGCGCTCAAGCCCGGCTGGAAAACCTACTGGCGCGATCCGGGAGACGCGGGCGTGCCGCCGCAGCTCGACATCTCAGCCAGCACCAACATCACCGACGCCGCTCTGTCGTTTCCTGCTCCCCAACGCCACGACGACGGCTATGGCAAATGGGCAGGCTACAACCGTCCGGTTTCCCTGCCAGTGACATTCACACTGGCCACGCCGAACCAGCCGGCGGTGATCGATGCCGACATCTTTCTCGGTATTTGCGAAACGATCTGCATACCGGTGCAGACGCGGCTGATCGTTGATCCTGCCTCCGACCCGGACAATGCCGAGGACGCGGCGCTGGTGAAGGCAAGTTTTTCGGGATTGCCGGCGCCCGCAAGGTCCGATTTCGGCATCAAGGTCCTGCCGGGCGACCACGAAACGCTGATTGTCGAGGCGAGTCTTCCCGGCGATCCGGATGCGGCGGATTTCTTCGTTGCCGGCGAACGTGATTACATGTTCGGCGCCCCTGCCCGAAGCGAAAAGGACGGCAAGCTGATTTTCACAGTGCCGATCCTCGATCGCCCGTCGGCGACGCCCACGGATGGTGGGCTTCACTACACGCTGACGAGTTCGGTGGGTGCGGTCGAAGGGCTTCTGCCTTTCCCTTGATCCAGCGTCTCCAAACGGTTGCGGGACGCCGTTGAGTTCGCTACGCAAAGACCCGTCCTTCCCGATTTTCCCAAGCGAGGAATTCATGACCATTTCCGTTGGCGACAAGCTGCCCGACGTGACCTTCAAGACGATGACCGCCGATGGCGCGAAGTCGATCACCGGGGCCGAGATCTTCTCCGGCAAGAAGGTCGTGCTGTTTGGGGTTCCCGGCGCCTTCACGCCGACCTGCAGCAACAACCATTTGCCCGGCTATCTCGAGAACCATGACGCCATCCTGGTGCGCGGCGTCGACACAATCGCCGTCGTTTCGGTCAACGACGTCCACGTCATGGGTGCCTGGGCGCACTTCACTGGCGGTGAGGGCAAAATCCTGTTCCTCGCCGACGGCAGTGGCGATTTTGCCAAGGCGACCGGCCTCGACTACATCAGCAACGACATGGGGCTGCGCTCAAGGCGCTTCTCAATGATCGTCGACGACGGCAAGGTTACCGCTCTTAATGTCGAGACCAAGCCCGGTGTCGACGAGTCCGGCGCGGCTCATATTCTGGGGCAGCTCTGAACTTCAGGGCGGCGATCGCGCTTGTATTCCAGGGACTGCCACTGGGGGACCCTAGCGATGTTTGACATCTTCTGGCGTGCCATCGCGATCGGCATCGGCGCCACCGTGCTGATGGATCTCTGGGCCGTCTTCCTGCACAAGGCGTTCGGCCAGCCACGGCCGAACTGGGGGCCGGCCGGGCGATGGGTCTGGCACCTCCGTGACAAGGTCTTCCACGACGATATCGGCAATGCAGCGCCCTACGCGCATGAACAGACGCTGGGCTGGGCCTTTCATTATCTTGTCGGCATCGTCTACGGCGTCATCCTGGTGATGGTGGCCGGAGCGGGCTGGCTTGCAACGCCGACATTCCTGCCGGCCTTCATCCTCGGCATCGTCACCGTCGGTGCCGGCTGGTTCCTGCTGGCGCCCGGCATGGGCGCTGGCTGGGCCGCATCGAAGCCAATCCGATGCGAATCCGTGCCCTCAATTTGGTATCGCACACGGTGTTCGCGCTCGGGCTTTGGGGCACAGCACTGCTGATACGATAGAGCAGTTCACCGTTTCACGGAAACGGTGAACTGCCGCCCCGCTCCCTGAATTCAATAGCTCTGGGTTGAGCGCCGCACCTTTGCGACAGCCGGCTGTTTTGCCTGCGCAGCCGGGTCTGGCGCCGCTACAGGCTTGAACGGACTTTTCTTGAATGGCGCCATGCCTTCGCGCGCGAGTTCGTCGGCACGCTCGTTTTCGATATGGCCGGCATGGCCCCTGACCCAGTTCCAGGTGACCTTGTGGCGCCGGTTGGCTTCATCGAGCGCGTGCCAGAGCTCACCGTTCTTCACAGGCTTCTTGTCGGCGGTCTTCCAGCCGTTCTTTTTCCAGCCGTGGATCCACTTGGAGATGCCATCCATGACATATTTGCTGTCGGTGTGAAGCTCGACCGCGCAAGGTTCCTTCAGCGCGTTCAGCGCCGAGATGGCAGCGAGAAGTTCCATGCGGTTGTTGGTCGTCTCGGCCTCGCCGCCGGAAAGCTCCTTGGTGGTGCCGTTGAAGCGAAGGATCGCGCCCCAGCCGCCGGGGCCGGGGTTGCCCGAACAGGCGCCGTCGGTGAAAATTTCAACCTGTTTGCTCATGATACCCCATATTCGGCCAATCCATATTCCGAAGGAGATCTGATCGCCCGATGAAACCGCATCCTGCGGATATACTCGGTCGGATCGCGCTTCATCACCAGCCCGCCATCGGGCACGGTTAGCCAGTCGTACAGCCGGGTCAGCATGAAGCGCAGCGCCGAACCGCGCGCCAGCAACGGCAGAGCCAGCTTTTCCTGGTCGCTCAAGGGACGCACGCTCTGATAGCCCGCAAGCAACGCCCTGCCCTTGGTGAGGTTGAAGGAAAAATCCTTCTCGAAGCACCAGGCATTGAGGCAGGTGGCGACGTCATAGGCATAGAGGTCGTTGCAGGCGAAATAGAAATCGATCAGGCCGGAGAGCTTTTCGCCGAGGAAGAAAACGTTGTCCGGGAAAAGATCGGCATGGATGATGCCTTGCGGCAGATCTTTCGGCCAATTTCGCTCGAAATCGGCGAAGTCGGCATCGACCTCGGCCGCAAGGCCTGGCTCGACTTCATCGGCGCGGTCACGGGATGCGTTCCAGAGCTTGCGCCAGCCGTCGATGGCCAGTGCATTCGGACGGGTCATCGTAAAATCGGCACCAGCCAGATGCAACTGCGCCAACGCCTTGCCGACCTCGGCGCAATGCGCCGATGTCGGCCGCCGCAGCGAAAGCCCTTCGAGGAAGGTGATGATAACCGCCGGCCGGCCTGCGAGCGTGCCGATGACGCTGCCGTCATCCGCAGTCACCGGCAGCGGGCAGGAAACGCCTTTTTTTGCGAGATGGCCCATCAGGCCGAGGAAAAACGGCAGGTCCGCCTTCTCGACCCGCTTTTCGTAAAGCGTCAGGATGTAGGAGCCGCTGGAGGTGTGCAGGAGGAAGTTGGAGTTTTCGGTACCTTCGGCGATACCTTTGTAGGACAGGAGATCGCCGACCGGATAGTGCTTCAGGAACGCGCCGAGTTCGCCTTCCGCAACGTCGGTGTAGACCGCCATCTGCCTTACGCGGCTCCATTGACGAAGGCCATGTCGGCCCGCGTCAGTTCGACATCGCGCAGCACCCGCATGACCGGAAAATCCTCTGTCTCCGTGGCCGTGATGGCCAGGTCGATCGTGACATCGAAGCGTTGCCGGAACGCGTCGATGATCTCGTCGACGATGATTTCGGGCGCCGACGCGCCAGCCGACAGGCCGAGCGTCGAAATGTTGGCGATGTCATTCCACGGAATCTCGGCGGCGCGCTGCACGAGAAGCGACATCGAGGCGCCGGCACGTTCCGCCACTTCGACAAGGCGCCGCGAATTGGAGGAATTGGGCGCGCCGACGATCAAATAGAGATCGGCGCCGGCAGCGGTCTCCTTGACCGCTTCCTGGCGGTTGGTGGTGGCATAGCAGATCGATTCCGCCGCCGGAGCCTGCAGGGCCGGAAAGCGATCCTGCAAGGCCCGGATGATGCCGGCGGTGTCCTCGACCGACAGCGTGGTCTGGGTGACGAAACCGAGCGCCTGCGGGTCGGCAGGCGCGAGCTTTGCGGCGTCGGCTTCGGTCTCGATCAGCGTCACCGCCCCGTCGGGCAACTGGCCCATGGTGCCGATCACCTCGGGATGTCCGGCATGGCCGATCAGGAGCACATGGCGGCCGAGCCGCTGATGGCGCATCGCCTGCTTGTGAACCTTCGACACCAGCGGACAGGTGGCATCCAGATAGAACAGATTGCGCGCCTGGGCATCGGCCGGCACCGACTTCGGCACGCCATGCGCCGAGAACACGACCGGCGATTGCCGGTGTTCGGCCGGGATTTCGGAGAGTTCCTCGATGAAGACCGCGCCAAGGCTTTGCAGACCCTCGACGACGTAACGGTTGTGCACGATCTCATGGCGGACATAGACCGGCGCGCCATACTTCTTCAGCGCCAGTACGACGATCTGGATGGCACGGTCGACGCCGGCGCAAAAGCCGCGCGGCTGGCAGAGCCGGATCGTCAGGGGTGGTTTGGTCGTTGTCTGAAGCATGAATCCGGGCCGGTTGATCAGAGCCGAAATGAGGTGCCTACCCCTGCCCTGTCAAGGGCATCGGTAGAGAGGCGGGCGTCGGTGGCGTTCATTCCTCTTTCGCGGGACGGCGAAGCCGCAGGATGAGCACGGCAGCGAGCGCCGCGGCAAGGCCATACCAGGTCATCGCATATTGCAGATGGCTGTTCGGCAGGTCGATGATGGTGACGCCGCCCACCGGCAAGCCGCCTGGATTAGGCGTCTTGTCGGCGTCGATGAAGATCGGCACCAGCGCGGCGCCCGCCGGCAGCCCGGCGCTCGCCGCCATCGCGTCACGATCCTTCCAGTAGAAGATGTTCTTCGCCGCATCATTGTCGGGAAGCATCATCGACGGCTTTGCCGGCAGCGGGTTGCGGGCAAGTCCCGTGATCGTCACCCTGCCCGTCACCTGTCCCTTGGCGCGCTTGGCGGCATCCTTGAGATCGTAGGGCACGAAACCGCGATTGATCAGGACAAAGCGGCCATCGTCCAGGGCAAGCGGCGTATAGACGTTGAAGCCGGCTTCGCCGTCCCAGGTTGCGTAGAAATGCCGTTCGCCTTGATGCAGGAACGTGCCGGTGACGGTGATCGGCGTGTAGTCGACGTCGCCGGTGGCGGCGAATTCTTTCTCGATTTCGGCCAGCGGCCGCGGTTCTGAATGGGTGCGTTGGTCGATGGTCTGGAGAAGATCTTCCTTCCAGTGCAGGCGCTGGACCTGCCAGGTGCCGAGCGCCAGCAAGATCAGCAACAGCACCAGGCCAAGGCCAAGCAGCAATGCCGATCCCGGCCGCGAGCGGCCGCTGGCTTTGACGAACGCCTCGCTCATTCGCCGCGATCCAGCCGGCCCTCGGCCGCCTTGTTGCGGTATTGCAGCGTGAGCAGCACGCCTTTGATCAGCCGCAGCGCCGTCAGGCACAGCACGACCGCCAGCGGAATCCAGACCAGCAGATGCAGCCAGAGCGGCGGGCTCAGCGTGACTTCAACCCAGAGCGCCAGCCCGACAATGATGAAACCGATGATCAGGATGACGAAGACCGCCGGCCCATCGCCGGCATCGGCGTAGGAATAGTCGAGGCCGCAATTGACGCAGCGCTTGCCGACGGTGAGGAAACCGGAGAAGAGCCGCCCTTCGCCGCAGCGTGGACAGCGGCCATGCAGGCCGGCCGAAATCGGGTCGATCGGGGGCCAGATCGCCCTATCTTCGCCCATGGAAGCGTCGTCGCTCATTGCTTACCGCTCGATCTCGATCGGTGTCCTATCGGCCACCATTGCCCAGATTTCATTCATGTCGGAATCCGTAACCGCAATGCAGCCGTCGGTCCAGTCGACCAATTGAAGCAGCTCGGCAACATCATGATCACGAATGCGCAAATGGCACAGGGAATTGTCGGCCGCATGGTCCATCGATCGGCGATCATTGCGCCGAAAAGAAGAAGGCGGCCACGTCGCCGCGGCCGCCTTCTTGAAATCGAACCCTCAATCGGGAATCAGTGGGCTTCGACCACCGCGCCGACCGATCCCCAGACGTAGATCGATGCGAACAGGAACAGCCAGACCACGTCGACGAAATGCCAATACCAGGCTGCGGCCTCGAAGCCGAAATGCTGCTTGGGCGTGAAATCACCCTTTATCGCCCGGATCAGGCAGACCGCCAAGAAGATGGTGCCGATGATGACATGGAAGCCGTGGAAGCCGGTCGCCATGAAGAAGGTGGCGCCGTAGATGGAATCCTTGAAGGCGAATGGAGCGTGCATGTACTCATACGCCTGCACCATGGTGAACAGCATGCCGAGCCCGACAGTCAGCACCAGACCGTTGATCAGTCCCTTGCGATCGCCGTGAATGAGCGAGTGGTGCGCCCAGGTAACCGTAGTGCCTGACAGGAGCAGGATGACGGTGTTGTAGAGCGGCAAATGGAAGGGATCGAGAACCTCCATTCCCTTCGGCGGCCAGACGCCACCGGTGAAAGTATGGCGCGCGTAATTCTGCACCTCGCCGGCGAAAAGGCTGGCGTCGAAATAGGCCCAGAACCAGGCAACGAAGAACATCACCTCCGAGGCGATGAACATGATCATGCCGTAGCGCAGATGGAGCGACACGACACGCGTGTGATGGCCCTCGTGCGCTTCCTTGATCGTGTCCGACCACCAGGCGAACATGGTGTAGAGGACGATCACGATGCCGATGAAGAACAGCCACGGATTGGCGATGTTGAGGCCGAAAATCGGGAAGCTGCCGCCCTTCAGATATTGCATCAGGCAGACGCCGCCAAAGGCGGTGACGAGCGCTCCTACCGATCCCAGGAAGGGCCACGGGCTCGGGTCGACGAGATGATAGTCATGCTGTGGTTTTGCGTGCGCGTCTGCCATATCAACCCCCGAGATTTGCTTCGGTATTCGAAATTGTTTTGCTCTTGCCTTGAACCGGCTCCGACGACGCAACCGGCTTGTTCTTCTCGACCGGAAACATCGTATAGGACAGAGTGATCGTCTTTACGTCCTTCAGTTCCGGCACGTTGACGATGTCAGGATCCACGTAGAACAGGACCGGCATGTCCAGGGTCTCGCCGGGCTTCAACGTCGTGTCGGTGAAGCAGAAGCACTCGACCTTGTTGAAGTAGGGGCCTGCCAGTTCCGGCTGCACATTGAAGGTGGCGCGGCCAGTCACGGAGCGATCGAACTTGTTGGTTGCCTTGTAGTGCGCCTGCACCGTCTCGCCGATCTTCATCGTCATCGCGCGCTGGACCGGCTGGAAGTCCCACGGCACGCCGGCGATGTTGGCATCGAAACGGACGGTGATCTCCCGGTCGAGCACGCGGCCGGCATACTGCTTTTCGGCGCGCTGCGTCGTGCCGCCATAGCCCGTCGCCTGGCAGAACATCTTATAGAGCGGCACCGCGGCATAGGCCATGCCGATCATGCCGGTGAAGAAGGCAAGGCAGACGGCCGCGACAACGAGGTTGCCGTTCTTCCCGGCCGGTCTTTTGGGCGTCTCGACGCTCATCACATCGTGCCTGATAGATTGTGGCCGAACTTCACGATCGTCGCGATGTAGAAAATGACGACCAGTACAGCCAGCGCTACACCGATGGCGACCGAACGGTTGCGTCTGGCTTTCCTCTGCCGCTCGGTCAGCGTGACCAGTTCGAGCTTTTCTTCGATCATGGTCATGCTCCGCCCATGGCAAGCGCGCGTTCGACAACGCTGTCGGCCAGATAGGCAGCGAAGATGGCGAAGAGATAAAGCAGCGAATAGGCGAACAAGGCCTTGGCCGGTTTCATGATGCGGTCGTCGTCGGCCATGGCAAGCACTTTCCATGCGTACCAGACAAACCCCAGCCCAAGCAGCGCGGCGGCGACGCCGTAGACCGGCGTGGTATAGCCAAGCAGCCAGGGCAGCACACCGACGGGGGCCAGAACCAGCGCGTAAGCGAAGATCTGGCGACGGGTCGAAGCGTGTCCGGCGACGTTGGGCATCATCGGGATACCGGCCTTGGCGTAGTCCTCGGACTTGAACAGCGCCAGCGCCCAGAAATGCGGCGGCGTCCACAGGAAGATGATCAGAAACAGGATCAGGCTTTCCAGGCTGACCGTCCCGGTCACCGCGGCCCAGCCGATCACCGGCGGAATGGCGCCGGCAGCCCCGCCAATGACGATGTTCTGCGGCGTCCAGCGCTTCAGCCACATCGTGTAGACGACGGCATAGAAGAAAATGGTGAAGGCCAGCAGCGACGCTGCAAGCCAGTTAACCAGCACGCCGAGTGTCATCACCGACAGCACCGAAAGCACCAGACCGAAGCTCAGCGCTTCATGCGCCTGGATGCGACCGGACGGAACCGGACGGCTGGCGGTCCTGGTCATCACCGCATCGATGTCGGCGTCATACCACATATTCAGCGCCCCGGAGGCGCCAGCACCAATGGCAATCGACAGGATGGCGATCACAGCCAGCAGCGGATTGACGGTCACGGGCGCCGCGACCATGCCGACAAAGGCGGTGAACACCACCAGCGACATGACGCGCGGCTTCAGCAGGGCGAAGAAATCGCCCGCTGTTGCTTCCGACATGCGAAAGCCCGCTTCGTCAATCAATGGGTCGTCGACAAGGGCCATGCGTACTTTAAGTCCATTATTCCGTTGGCCAAAACCGCCGGCGGACCGGCGGTTTTGTATTCGAGCGGGGCAGCCGCCTTACTTGATCTTCGGCAGCTGTTCCCACTGGTGAAAAGGCGGCGGCGAAGGCAGCTGCCATTCGAGAGTCGTTGCACCCTCGCCCCACGGATTGGCGCCGGCGATCCGCTTCTTCTGGAAAGCTTCGAACACGCAATAGAGGAAGATCAGGACGCCGACGGCCGATATATAGGAGCCGATGGACGATACGTAGTTCCAGCCGGCAAACGCGTCCGGATAGTCGATGGTGCGGCGCGGCATGCCGGCGAGGCCGAGGAAATGCTGCGGGAAGAAGATCAGGTTGACGCCGACGAAGGTGACCCAGAAGTGGGTGTTGGCGATCACCGGCGAGTACATGTAGCCGGTCATCTTCGGGAACCAGTAGTACCAACCGGCGAAGATGGCGAACACCGCGCCGAGCGACAGCACATAGTGGAAGTGGGCAATGACGAAATAGGTGTCATGCAGCGAGCGGTCGAGGCCGGCATTGGCCAGTTGGACGCCGGTAACGCCACCGATGGTGAACAGGAAGATGAAGCCCAGCGCCCACAGCATCGGCGTCTTGAACGAGATCGACCCACCCCACATCGTCGCGATCCAGGAGAAGATCTTCACGCCCGTCGGCACCGCGATGACCATGGTGGCGAAGACGAAATAACGCTGCGTGTCGAGCGACAGGCCGGTCGTGTACATGTGGTGCGCCCAGACGATGAAGCCGACGGCGCCGATCGCCACCATGGCGTAGGCCATGCCGAGATAACCGAACACCGGCTTCTTCGAAAAGGTCGAGATGACGTGGCTGATGATGCCGAAGCCCGGCAGGATCAGGATGTAGACTTCCGGGTGACCGAAGAACCAGAAAAGGTGCTGGAACAGAATTGGGTCGCCGCCGCCATCGGGAGCAAAGAAGGTCGTGCCGAAATTGCGGTCGGTGAGCAGCATGGTGATGCCGCCGGCCAGAACCGGCAACGAGAGCAGCAGCAGGAAGGCGGTGATCAGCACCGACCAGGCAAACAGCGGCATCTTGTGCAGCGTCATGCCGGGCGCGCGCATGTTGAAGATGGTGGTGATGAAGTTGATGGCGCCAAGGATCGACGACGCACCGGCGATGTGGATCGACAGAATCGCCAGATCCATGGCGGGTCCGGGCTGACCCGAGGTCGACAGCGGCGGATAGAGCGTCCAGCCGCCACCGACGCCGAAGGCACCCGGCGCACTCGGCACGAACATCGAGGTGAGCAGCAGGATGAAAGCAGGCGGCAGCAGCCAGAAGGAGATGTTGTTCATGCGCGGGAACGCCATGTCTGGCGCGCCGATCATGATCGGCACCATCCAGTTGGCAAAACCGCCGATCAGTGCCGGCATGACCATGAAGAAGATCATGATCAGCGCGTGCGCGGTGGCGAAGGCATTGTACATGCTCTTGCCGCCGTCGATCGCGGCGTCACCGTTCATGCCGTAGACCATCTGCGCCAGGCCGCTGAATATCTGGATGCCCGGCTCCTGCAACTCCATGCGGATGGCGACAGACAAGGCACCGCCGATGATGCCGGCCATGATCGCGAAGATCAGGTAGAGCGTACCGATGTCCTTGTGGTTGGTCGAATAAACCCAGCGCACCCAGCCGTGATAAGGCTTGTGATCGTGCCCGTCGTGAGCTGCAGCGTCTGCCATGTTCCGCTCCGTTCCCTGATCTTTTCTGGCCGCGGCATCAGTTGCCGGCGGCTGCTACCTTGTTTCGGCCGTCGACCTGCGCCATCAGCGTCTTGTTGGCGCCGGGCAGATCGGTCTTGGCTGCCGCCAGCCAGGTCTTGAACTGCGCATCCGAGACGACGCGGATTGCGATCGGCATGAAGGCATGGTCCTTGCCGCAGAGCTGCGAGCATTGGCCGTAATAGAGGCCTTCCTTCTCCGCCTTGAACCAGGTCTCGTTGGTGCGGCCCGGAATGGCGTCGATCTTGATGCCGAACGACGGCATGGCAAAGGAGTGGATGACGTCGGTCGCGGTGACAAGCACGCGGGTCATGGTGTTGACCGGCACCACCAGTTCATTGTCGACGGCCAGCAGGCGCGGATATTCCTTGCGGTCCTCCTTGCCGGCGCCGGCCCGATCACCGTCCTGGAGGATCGCGGAGTTGAAGGAGAGCGTATTCTCGGTCTGGTACTCGTAGTCCCAGTTCCACTGGTTGCCGGTCGCCTTGACGGTCAGCTTTGCTTCTTCCGGCGGCGTATATTGCGCGGTCAGCAGCTGGAACGAGGGAATG
Source organism: Mesorhizobium sp. M0276 (assembly GCF_040321755.1). Taxonomy (NCBI): domain Bacteria; kingdom Pseudomonadati; phylum Pseudomonadota; class Alphaproteobacteria; order Hyphomicrobiales; family Phyllobacteriaceae; genus Mesorhizobium; species Mesorhizobium sp. M0276. Next base: position 71,376 of record NZ_JAMYSC010000030.1, read on the forward strand.
GCGAGGCAAAGCAGGATGACGACCGGGCCGACAGTCCAGATCACCTCGATCAGCGTGTTGTGGCTGGTCTTGGATGGGACCGGGTTCGCACTGGCGCGGAATCTCACGATGCAATAGGCGAGGAGAAGCAGCACCAGGATGGTGATCGGGACGATGAACCACATCGTGTAGTTTCCGAACCACTCGATCTGCCGCATCATGTCCGTCGCAGGTGTCTGAAAGGTTGTCTCCCAGTCCTTGGGCTGGTCGGCACGGGCGGATGTGCCGGCGAAAAACGTGATAGCGGCACAAGCACTTAGAAGCTTGGCACCTGCTAGAAACTTGGCGCTTGCCAGGAAATTTCTCATCGCCCTCATCGTCTCCCAGTTTCTCGCGGCGGTATCCACGAGAATAACGAACAATGCCGGGACGGGAATCCCGACAGTCTCAAGCTGGTTCAAACCATACTCTTTTTCCCTCTGCAAGAAAGGAGCGGGCGAAACCGTGCGGCATTTTTGCGCGCGAGACCGGATGCGCCTTTGACGGCGGCGGCGGCGGCGCCGAATCGCCTATGTTGGGCCAACGGTAGCATTCCTGCGGACCGCTCGTGTCGGGCGTCGCAATTCGGGCGAAATTGGCAGGGAAAAGCGCCGCATTGGCCTTTTCGGGGCAGACCGGGTGCGGTCCCGTCCTTTACTTGGCTTTGGCGCGGCTTAAAGTGCCGTGATTCGCAATGGAGCCGTCATGACCCCTAGGCTTTCGAGAAACTCTCGGTTTTCGAGAAACTGGGCGAAGGTCATCTTTCTCGCCGCCCTGTCTGGTATCGGCTTGTCCGGCACGGCCAACGCCGCGCAACCGAGCGGCACGGTGCGCTCGACGCATGGCGCATGGTCGATCATCTGCGACACCCCAGCCGGCGCCACTTCGGAACAATGCGTGATGATGCAGAACGTCGTCGCCGAGGATCGTCCGGAGATGGGGCTGTCGGTCGTCGTGCTACGCACCGCCGACAACAAGGCGGAGATCCTGCGCGTGCTGGCGCCGCTCGGCGTGCTCTTGCCCAACGGGCTCGGCCTCAATGTCGACGGCAAGGATATCGGCCGCGCCTATTTCGTACGCTGCTTCCAGGACGGCTGCTATGCCGAGGTCATTCTCGAAAAGCCGCTGCTCGACACGCTGAAGACCGGCACGTCGGCCACCTTCATCGTTTTCCAGACTCCGGAAGAAGGCATCGGCATCCCGGTCGATCTCAAGGGGTTCGCCGACGGTTTTGCCGCCCTGCCCTGACAGGCTGGTGCTTGCTGGAAACCTTTCTAACTGGAATTCGATGGCCAGCGACCTCAAGGACTTCATCCACCAAAAGTGACGTCGACCGACCTGTCGGCGAGCGCATTTGTCTTCGCAATGCGACGGGACGATTGTCTCGACGCGCCTTCGCGCCTACATCGGGGCAAAGACCCATTCCTCCTGTGAACGGACGCGCCATGAACAGCCTGATCGGCCAATTCGACATTTCAGACGATCGCATCAAGCAGATCGTCGCTGAGACCATCAACGGCGCCGACGACGGCGAGCTGTTTCTCGAATACAGCGAGAGCGAAGCGCTGATGTTCGACAATGGCCGGCTGAAGACCGCCAATTTCAACACCGACCAGGGGTTTGGTCTGCGTGCCGTCGCCGGCGAAGCCAGCGGTTACGCGCATTCCAGCGATCTTTCCGAGGCCTCGCTGCTGCGCGCGGCCGACGCCGTTTCAACCGTCAAGGGCGGCCATTCCGGCACGCTTGCCGCCGCACCCGCCCGCACCAACCGCCATCTCTATGGCGAGGAGAACCCTATCCCCTCGCCTTCCTTCGAGGCCAAGGCAAAGCTGCTGCAGGAGATCGACGCGTGGCTGCGCGCCGAGGATCCGCGCGTGCGCCAGGTTTCGGCCTCGCTTGCCGCCTCCTGGCAACATGTCGAGATCGTGCGCGCCGACGGCCAGGTGGTGCGCGATATCCGCCCGCTGGTCCGCATCAACGTCTCTGTCGTGGTCGGCAATGGCGACCGCCAGGAGAGCGGCTCCTACGGCATGGGTGGCCGCAAGGCCTTTGGCGAATTCCTGGTCGAAGACAGCTGGAAGCACGCCGCCAGGGAGGCGCTCCGGCAAGCGCTGGTCAATCTCGAGGCGATACCGGCGCCGGCCGGCACCTTCGACATCGTGCTGTCGAGCGGCTGGCCGGGCGTCATGCTGCACGAGGCTGTCGGCCATGGGCTGGAAGGCGACTTCAACCGCAAGAAGACTTCGGCCTTCGCCGGCCTGCTGGGCCAGCAGGTCGCCGCCAAGGGAGTGACCGTCGTTGACGACGGCACCATGCCCGAGCGGCGCGGCTCGCTCACTGTCGATGACGAAGGCACGCCTTCGGCCCGCAATGTGCTGATCGACGACGGCAAACTGGTCGGCTACATGCAGGATCGCCAGAACGCCCGGCTGATGGGCATGAAGGCGACCGGCAACGGCCGGCGTGAAGGCTATGCCCACCAGCCGATGCCGCGCATGACCAACACCTACATGACGGCAGGCGACATGGAGCCGGACGAAATCATCGCCTCGGTGAAGAACGGCATCTATGCCGTCTCCTTCGGCGGCGGCCAGGTCGACATCACCTCGGGCAAATTCGTCTTCGGCTGCACCGAGGCTTACATGATCGAGAACGGCAAGGTGACGCAGCCGATCAAGGGCGCCATGCTGATCGGCAACGGACCGGATGCTATGCACCGCGTTGCGATGATCGGCAACGACATGAAGCTCGACACCGGCATCGGCATGTGCGGCAAGGCCGGACAGGGCGTGCCGGTGGGTGTCGGCCAGCCGCATTTGCGCATGAACCAGATGACGGTGGGCGGCACGCGGGTTTGATGCGGTGGCCACTGGAGAAAAGTCCGTTGCCACCACTTCAACCGACGGTCAGGTCACACGGCCTGTTCCGGTCTTTCCCTCAACGCGGCCAGAGGATGTGTTCGGTCGCTGCCCAGCAGTGGCAAGCCGAAAACATTGAGAGAAATGGAAACGGGCGTGCTCGCGGAAGCAAGGCGTCGCCGAACCAGCGAATGATCTACCGTCGCCGTTTCGGCTTCTCCAGCAGCGCCACCGCCTCGACGTGCGGCGACCACAGGAACTGGTCGATCGGCGTCACGCTTTTCAAGGTGTAGCCACCGTCGAGCAGGATGCGCAAATCCCGCGCCAGCGTCACCGGATTGCAGGACACGGCAGCGACGTACGGCACATCCGAGCGGGCGATCTGCTTCGACTGGTCTTCGGCGCCCGCCCGCGGCGGGTCGAACACCACGCCGTCGAAGCCATTCAATTCCTTGAACGTCAGCGGCCGGCGGAACAGGTCGCGACGTTCAGCCGTCACCCGCTTCAGGCCGGTGGCGAAGCGTGACCCCCGGTCGAGCGCCGAAAGGGCTGCCGCATCACCCTCCACCGCGTGGACTTCGGATTTGGTCGCCAGCCGCAAGGCAAAGCTGCCGCAACCGGCAAAGAGATCCGCCACCCTCTTGGCACGCTTCAGATGGCCGCCGACGATATCGGCCATCGCCTGTTCGGCGGCCTCGGTGGCCTGCAGGAAGGCGCCAGGCGGAATGGCGACGGCAACGCCGCCGAACATGACCGTCGGCTTTTTTGGCTCTATGATGATCTCGTCGTCGATCGAAAGCCGCGCAAATCCCTGGGCCATGACGAAATTGGAAGCGACCCGACGCTGGTTCTCGCCCAGTTTGCCTGATTCATAGACGGCGACATCGAGGCCTGAACCGGTCACGGTGACGGTCATGCGGAACGATTTGGTGGTCGCACAGACCAATTCGGCGAGTGCCTTCAAGCGATCGAGCGCGGCGACGATCTCCGGCAGCGAGATCGGGCATTCCTCGATGGAGATGATCTCCGGCGACAGATGGCGATGGAAGCCGAGCAGCATGCCTGTGTCCGTGCGCCGGGCGGCAAGCACCACACGGCGGCGCGTGTGCGGCGCGCAGGCGACCAGTTCACCGATCTCGCAATCGATTGCTTTACCCTTCAAGGCGTGCACCACCTTTTCGCGTTTCCACTGGCGATAGGCTTCGGCTTCGAAATGCTGGAGGGCGCAGCCGCCGCATTCGGTGAAATGGCGGCAGGCGGGATCGATGCGCAACGGCGAGGCTTCCAGCACCGCCACCAGCATGGCGCGATCCCTTTCGCGCGAAGCGGTGACCGTTTCGCCGGGCAATGTGAAAGGGATGAACAGATCGCCTGTCTCGGTCTCGGCGATGCCGTCCCCCTGAGCGCCAAGTTTCCTGATGCTGAAGCGCGCGCTCATCGATCCTTGATCCCACCGAGCAAGAATTCGCGATTGCCGTCGCCGCCCTCGATCGGTGACAAATGCAGCCCCAGCGCCCGCCAGCCGGGGACGGCATCGAGCCAATCCTGCAACAGGCCGGCGACACGGGAGGCGTCGTAGGGATCTTTCAACAGACCACCCTTGCCGATCGCTTCGCGACCAGCCTCGAATTGGGGCTTGACCAGAAATATGGCCTTGGCGCCAGCCTTCGCAAGGCCAAGCGCCGGCGGCATCGCCAGTTTCAGCGAGATGAAGCTGACATCGGAGACAATGAAATCCGGTATACGACCGCCAAGATCGGCGGCGGTGAGATCGCGGGCGTTCAGGCCTTCGATCACCGTCACACGCGGGTCTCCCCCGACATCAGGGTGCACCTGACCATGCCCGACATCGATGGCGGTGACATGAGCAGCGCCGCGCTCCAGCAGGACCTGGGTAAAGCCGCCTGTCGAGGCGCCGATGTCGAGTGCCTCACAGCCGGCGGGATCGAGGCCGAAATGGTCGAGCCCGCCGATCAGCTTGAGCGCCGCGCGCGACACATAGCCTTGCGCCGGGTCGTCGATGGCGATGAGACATTGCGGCGAAACGCTCTGACCAGGCTTGCGGGCAAGGACGCCGTCGACAGTCACCGTGCCGCGTTCGACCGCGTCGCGGGCACGCGAGCGGCTGGCAAACAGCCCGCGCTGGACGAGCAGGTCGTCTAGCCGCTGGCGGGTGCTGGCTGGCAGAGGCGAATTCATCGGCCTTCATGGCGAAAGCCGACGACGATGGCAAGGGCACTGCCCGGCATTGAAGGGAAGCATGTCGCCTCCGACAATGATCTGCAAACGGCGACGCTTCGTGCTTGGGCAATCACGCGCCTCAACTTCAAGGAAGATGGGCATGACAGAAATACTCTCGTCTTAAGCCACCGGAAATTTCATGGATCGTTAACCAGTTCTCGTCGCACTTGCTTGAGGACTAAAATGTTATGACTGCGACAGCCCGCAAAACGGGATGAAGAGGCGGCAATCTTGGAAATGGCCAGCGAAATCGTCTACAAGGTGCTTGACCGGATTTCCGGCGCCGGTCTGCTGGCGACCGGACTTCTGTTGCTGACCGCTTTGGTCAGCGCCCTCGTCGCCTATTGGCGCACGGTCGAGAAAAAGAGCTGGAAAGAATTCTTCGAGTTCGCGATCCCGCACGAGGTCGTCACTCATCCCTCGGCGAGAGCCGACCTTCTGTTCTGGGTGACGAGGAAGGCCCTGATGCCGTTCCTCATGCTGCCTGCCGGCATCGTCTTCGTCAGCGCCGTCGGTTATGCGACGAACTGGCTGCTCACGACCTTCCTTCCGATCCAAGCGCCTCTGATCGACGGTCCGGCAGGACCGGTGACGGTAACGATATTCACCATCACAATGCTGCTCGCCTACGACATCTCGTATTATCTCTATCATGTCGCCCAGCATCGCTATCCGGTGCTTTGGGAACTGCACAAGGTGCACCATTCGGCCGAAGTGATGGTCGGCATAACCAAGGACCGCGTCCACCCGCTCGACGAATTGATGAACCGGGCTTGGGACGGCGTCATTCCCGGCATCTGCTTCGGCATCTGGTCGCTGGTCGCGTTGAACCTCGTCGAACTGACGATCTTCGGCGTCAACGTCTACATCATACGCAACATCCTGATGATGGATTTCGTCAGGCACACGCATTTCAAGATTTCCTTTGGGCCGCTGAACAACCTGATCTTATGCCCGCACTGGCATCAGTTGCACCACAGCACGGACCCGCGCCACTACGACAAGAACTTCGGGCTGCTCTTCTCGTTCTGGGACCGGCTGTTCGGAACGCTATGCGTTCCCAGACCGGACGAGGACTTCAAGTTCGGTTTGATCGAACGCAACGTGCGCGACTACCAGTCGCTCTCAGGCCTCTATATCCTGCCGCTGAAGCGGATTTGGCGGCTGATCGCCAGATACCTCCGCACTGAAAAGCCCGAGTCACGGCAATCGCCGCAAAGGGGCAAGCCTTGAACGGGCCTGTCGTGTGCCGGCTGCCGCAAACGCACCAGATCGAAGTCGCGACTTCGGCCGCGCGCCTGGCAGAAATAGCGCCGGCCTGGGCGGCGCTCTGGCAACGCGCCGGCGGCCTTGTTTTCCAGCATCCGGACTGGATCTCGGCCTGGTGGCGCACGACGCCGCATCAGGACCGGCGCGGCCTCAGGATCGGGTTGGTCTGGAGCGGCAAGCGCCTCGAGGCCGTCATTGCGCTTGCGACCTTCAAGCGCTCCGGTGTCCGTATCCTGGAATGGGCGGCGAAAGATCACAGCGATTATGGCGACGTGTTGCTCGCCCCCGACTGCGACCCGTTGATTCTTTCGCAGCTCTGGAAACGCATTCTCGACGATGGTGGCTTCGACCTCGTCTATCTGAATCGTTTGTTGCCGGATGCCCGATTCCACGCCCTGCTCGGTTCCGCCGTCCCAGGCCGCGGCACGATCTTGCAGCCAAACCACCGCAGCGAGATCAGCCATCGTGTCGTTGGCACCTGGCAAGGCGGCGCGCAATGGTTCGAAAGCCAATCGAAAAAAACCCGGCAAAACTACCGCCGTGGCCGCAAATTCATAGAGGAAGGCGGCAAGCTGCGCTTCCGCCTGATGGATGCGCACGAAGACCGCGAGCAGGTGCTTGAGCGCGTCGCGGCGCTGAAGCGGCTGTGGCTGGCAAAGCACGGCCGCGCTTCGGATCTCTTCGACGAAGGCTCCACCGCTCTGGCGGCACTCGTCTCCGTCCTGGCCGGGCTCGGATTGCTGCGCCTCTTCGTGCTCGAACGTGACGACGTGATCATCGCCGTCTCGATCAATTTCGAGCAGCGCGGGACGATGATGGCTTTCGTCACGACCTATGACCCCGCCTTCGAGCGGGCCTCGCCAGGCATGGTCTTGATGATGGATTATATCCAATGGTCGCTTGACCAGGGCTTGACCACGGTCGACTTTCTCTGCGGCGGCGAGGATTTCAAGCGCCGCTTTTCGACGCATTCGGTGATCTTGTCATCGGTGATGGGTGGGCGAAGCCTGCGCGGACGCCTCGCCATCTTGGCCGACCGCGCCCGCCACGCCACGGAATCATGGCGCTCCGGGAAGCCGTCGAAGCAAGCGGAGCTGGCCGAAGAATAGTCTTTTCAGATCGGCTGCATAACGGCAAGCGTCATGGAAAGGCATCTGCCGATGGACCGACACCCATCGTGCCTTCTTAAGCAACTCCAGGCCCACCGGCCTCCAATTTAGAAAATGGTTCGCGAAACCTGCCGTTCCACGGCGGGCGACAGACCGTCGTCCGGCTTGCCCGTGGCTTCCTCGCGTGGGCGTTCGCTCACGGCCGCCGGCGCTACGCCCGGCACGACCACCAGCTGCGGCACCTGCTTGTAGGAAAAGCCGCCGCGGATATCGCCCATCTTGCCGGCGACGATGCCCATGGCCGCCTTTTCGAGGCTACGATCGTAGCGCGTTTCGGCGGCGGCCGGCGCGACGATGACGGTGCAAAGCGTTACGCCGCACAGAAGCGTTTTCATTGTTGTTGTCTCCCTGCCTGATCAACGGTTTAGCAGGGCGCCGTTGAAAAACGGCCAAGAGAGACGGTAAGCGAAAAGCCAAACGGCAGCGTAAACAACGCGTTAAGGTCGTGGGCCGGCCAACTGATTCAAGTCGTTGAGACTTTAATTCAGGCGCGTTGAGCGCGAACCATATGCCCGAGCGCGACGAACACGGTGCGCACGATGCCAGCCGCGTCGAGCCCGGCATCGGCGTACATCTTTTCCGGCTTGGCGTGATCGATGAACGCGTCGGGCAGCACCAGCGGACGCACCTTCAAGCCGCTTTCCAGGAGGCCTTCGTGGGCGAGGAACTGCAGCACGTGGCTGGCAAAGCCGCCGACGGCGCCCTCCTCCACCGTCACCAGCACCTCATGCGAGCGGGCCAGCCGCCGGATCAGATCCTCGTCGAGCGGCTTGGCGAAACGGGCATCGGCGACCGTGGTGGAAAGCCCGGCGGCACCCAGCTCCTCGGCGGCGATCAGACAGTCCTGCAGTCGCGTTCCGAAGGACAGCAGCGCTACCTTGGTGCCCTCCTTGAGGATGCGGCCCTTGCCGATTTCGAGAACCGAGCCGCGTTCCGGTAGGTCGACGCCGACGCCGTTGCCGCGCGGATAGCGGAAGGCGATCGGGCCGTCATCATAGCTCGCCGCGGTACGCACCATATGGCGCAGCTCCGCCTCGTCGGCAGCGGCCATGACGACAAACCCCGGCAAGGTTGCCAGGAAGGTGGTGTCGAAAGCGCCGCAATGGGTGGCGCCGTCGGCTCCGACGAAGCCCGCCCGGTCGATAGGAAACCGCACCGGTAACTTCTGGATGGCGACGTCGTGGACGACCTGGTCGTAGGCGCGCTGCAGGAAGGTCGAATAGATCGCCGCGAACGGCTTATAGCCTTCGGTGGCAAGGCCGGCTGCGAAGGTCACCGCGTGCTGTTCGGCAATGCCGACATCGAAGGTCCGCGACGGGAATGCCTCGCCGAACAGGTCGAGGCCGGTGCCGCTCGGCATGGCGGCGGTGACGGCAACGATACGGTCGTCCTCGCGGCCTTCCCTTACCAGGCTTTCGGCGAACACCTTGGTGTAGGCAGGCGCGTTGGCGGGCGCCTTGGCCTGCGCGCCGGTGATGACATCGAATTTGTTGACGCCGTGATATTTGTCGGCGGCGGCTTCCGCCGGCGCGTAGCCCTTGCCCTTCTGAGTGACGACATGGATCAGCACCGGGCCTTCGCCATTGTCGCGGACATTTTTCAGGACCGGGATCAGATGCTCCAGATTGTGACCGTCGATCGGGCCGATGTGATAGAAACCGAGCTCCTCGAACAGCGTGCCGCCTGTAACGTAGCCGCGTGCGTGCTCGACCGCCCTTGTGATCGCGCGGTCGGCGCGTTTGCCGAGATAGGACGTCAGTTTCTTGCCGAAATCGCGCAGGCCGATATAGGCCTTGCCCGAAGCCAGACGCGCCAGATAGGCGCTCATCGCGCCGGTCGGCGGCGCGATCGACATGTCGTTGTCGTTAAGGATGACGATCAGCCGCGCATCGAGCGCGCCGGCATTGTTCATCGCCTCGTAGGCCATGCCGGCCGACATGGCGCCGTCGCCGATGACAGCGATGACATTGTTGCGGCCGCCGGAGAGATCGCGAGCTGCAGCCATGCCGAGGCCGGCCGAAATCGATGTTGAGGAGTGGGCGGCGCCGAAGGGATCGTACTCGCTCTCGGCGCGGCGGGTGAAGCCCGATAGGCCCCCTTCCTGGCGCAATGTGCGGATGCGGTCACGCCGGCCGGTCAGGATCTTGTGCGGATAGGCCTGATGGCCGACATCCCAGATCAGCCGGTCATCCGGGGTGTTGAAGACATAGTGCAGCGCCACCGTCAGCTCGACCACGCCAAGGCCGGCGCCAAGATGGCCGCCGGTGTGGGAGACGGCATCGATCAGCTCGGCGCGAAGCTCGGACGCCAATTGCGGCAGTTCGCTTTCGGCAAGCGTGCGCAGGTCGGCTGGGATGCGGACCTTGTCGAGAAGCGGCGTATGCGGCGTTGCGTTCACGGGTACTCAGGCTTTCTGTTCATTGGCGAAATAGGCCGCCGGCCGGAGAATGTAAATGCACGTCAGTGACGCGGATCGGGCTGCGGTCCTTGGTTTGATGCATGCCGTTCTCCCAGAACCGGGTCACTTTCGGGCAACATGCATCAGCTTTCCGGCAGCGGAATGAACTCTTCCTCGTCTCCGGGAACAATATCGAAACGTCGCGTCTTCCATTCGTGCTTGGCCTGCTCGATGCGTTCCTTCGACGATGAGACGAAATTCCACCAGATGTAGCGCTGCGAGCCGAGCGAAGCGCCGCCGAACAGCATGAAATGCGCGCTGGTCTGCGACGATACGACGATCTCGTCACCGGGCCGAAACACCAGCAGCCGTTCGGCCGGGAAAACGTCGCCCGAGATCGAGACCTCGCCTTCCAGTGTGTAGATGGCTCGTTCTTCCGCATCGGCGGGGATCTTCACGCTGGCGCCTGGCGCCAGGCGCAGATCGGCATAGAGTGTCTCTGTGTCGGCCCTGACCGGGGATCGCAGCCCTTGGAAATCACCAATGGCAATGCGGCCGCTAACGCCCTCGGCGTCGATCTCAGGCAACCGAAGTGCTGCGGTATTCTCGAAAATCGGGGCTACTTCTTCCTTGCCGTCCGGTAGCGCCAACCAGGTCTGCAAGCCGGAAATCGACATCGGCGCGCCGCGCATTTCTTCAGGGGTGCGCTCAGAATGGACGATGCCGCGGCCGGCGGTCATCAGGTTTACGTCACCGGGCTGGATGACCATTTCGGTGCCGAGTGAATCGCGATGCCTTATATTGCCGTCGAACAGATAGGTGACCGTCGACAGACCGATATGCGGATGCGGGCGTACGTCGAGCGCCTGGCCGGCGCGCAGGATGGCCGGGCCCATGCGGTCGAAGAAGATGAACGGGCCGACCAACCGCCTCTTGGCGGTCGGAAAGGCGCGGCGAACCTGGAAACCGCCAATATCCTTGGCGTTGGGGATGACCATCAGTTCGATCTGGTCGCTGGCGAAGGCGTCGCCGGCCTCTGGGTCTTTCCCCGGGAAGAAGCTCATGCACTCTCCTTGTCAGCGCCAGAGGCAGCCTCGACGCATCAGGCAAACCGGATCGCCGATTTCGCCCTTAGTTTGGCCGCCACTTCCTCGCGATTGCGAGGATGCTGATGGGTTTCGAGTGAATCGAGCAGTTCGCGCGCCGATGCCGCGATGGCTTCGACCGCGTGGTCGAAGGCATGCTGATTCTGCTTCGAAGGCCGCGTCGTTCCGCTCAGCTTGCGGACAAACTGAAGTGCCGCGTCGCGGACTTCGTCATTGGTCGCGGGCGGATCAAAATTGAACAGGGTCTTGATGTTTCTGCACATCGCTTCCGTATCTCCTCTTGTCCTGAGCCGTTTCAATCAAGACGAACTCTATGCTCAATCATGATCGTGTCCAAAAGTCGGTGAGACGGCTGCGTGCCTCAGTCCGCGTCGAGCGGCTCCGTTCCAACCGGCTTGCCGTCACGCGACAGCCTGATCTTCTCGACCTTGTCCTCGGCTGCCTTCAGCAGCCGGTCGCAATGCGCCTTCAGCGCTTCGCCGCGCTCATAGATCTTGATCGACTGATCGAGCGGCACGTCGCCACGCTCAAGATCATCGACGATCTTTTCCAGCGCGTCGAGTGCCTGTTCGAAGCTCATCGCCTTGACATCTTCGTTGATCTCACCGGCCATCATTTCATCCTTTCATCAGTCGCCCGACATGGGCGGCGACCGAAAATGCCAATCCCTGCAGATCGTAGCCACCCTCGAGCAGGCTGACGAGCCGGTCGCCGCTGTGACGCGCGGCGCGCTGCATCAGCTGGCCGGTCGCCCAGTCGAAATCGTCCTCGGTCAGGTTGATCTCGGCCAGCGGATCGCGGTGATGTGCGTCGAACCCGGCCGAAATGATGATCAGGTCGGGCGCGAAATTGTCGAGCGCCGGCAGCACGCGCGAGAGGAAGGCATCGCGAAACACCTCGCTGCCGGTCTGCGGCGCCAGCGGTACGTTGACGATGTTGCCGGCACCGGTTTCGTTCCTCGCACCGGTGCCGGGGTAGAGCGGCATCTGGTGCGTCGAACAATAGAGCACCGACGGATCGTCCCAGAAAATATCCTGCGTGCCGTTGCCGTGATGCACGTCCCAGTCGACGACGGCAACACGCTCGATACCATGCTTCTTCTGCGCATAACGCGCCGCGATCGCCGCCGTATTGAACAGACAAAAACCCATCGCCGTGGTTTTTTCGGCATGGTGGCCGGGCGGCCGCGCCGCGACGAAGACATTGTCGGCGCGGCCTGCAAAGACGTCGTCGACGGCGGCGTTGGCCGCACCGATTGCGGTGATCGCCGCCTGCCAGCTCTTCGGGCTGGCGGTGGTGTCAGCGTCGATGCGGGCGATTCCCTCGTCGGGAATGGCGGCGCGCACGCGGGCGACGAAATCGGCGGGATGAGCATAGAGGATGGTGGCCTCGTCGCCTTCCGGCGCCTGGATACGATCGAGCGCGGCAAAAGCCTCGTCATCCAGCACGCGCTCGATGGCGCGCAAGCGGTCCGGCCGCTCGGGATGGCCGGGCGGCGTGAGGTGCTCAAGGAAGATCGGATGGGTATAGAGACGGGTAGCCATCGTCCTAATCTAGTGACCCGGATCGACAAAGGCCATGCACGGGCGGCCGATGACTGGGGAAAATCGCGCCTGCGTCCATTCGCGTCGCTGCAGGCATTGGCGTCGTCCGCGCTTCGGCGTAAGGTCCGTGACACTGCTTGGTGCCCGCCGCAAGCGGGAGAATCGGGAACACGGTTGAATTCCGTGGCGTGCCCAACGCTGTAAGGGGGACCGCGCCGGTATATGCCACTGTCGATGACGGGAAGGCACCGGACGCGGGTTGATCCCGAGCCAGAAGACCGGCCTGGCAGGCATCGTCATGCGCATGGTCAGGCGGATGGCATCGATTGCAATCGCAAGGGGACAAGCGATGCCGGAACACATGACCGCTGCTGTTGGCGATGGATTTGAGCAGAATGCGCGCGATGCGGTGTATCGCGCCATGTTCACGCGGCGCGACGTCCGCAGCCATTTCCTGCCCACCGGGCTCGACGATGAGGTGCTGGCGCGGCTGCTGCTTGCCGCCCATCACGCGCCGTCGGTCGGCTTCATGCAGCCTTGGAACTTCATCGTCATTCGCGATGCCGAGCGACGGGAAAAGGTGCGCGACCTGTTCCTGGCGGCGCGCCAGCAGGAATTGCCGGCCATTGCGGAAGAGCGGCAGGCGCTTTACCGCAAGCTCAAGCTGGAAGGCATTTGCGAAAGCGCGCTCAACATCTGCATCACCTGCGATCGCGAGCGTTCGAAGGGTTCGCCACTGGGACGCTCGCACAATCCGGAGATGGACCTCTACAGCACGGTCTGCGCGGTGCAGAATTTCTGGCTGGCGGCGCGCGCCGAAGGCGTCGGTGTCGGCTGGGTCAGCATCATCGAGGCGCAAGCGCTGAAAGGCCTGCTGTCAATTCCGGAGCATGTGACCCCGGTCGCCTATCTCTGCGTCGGCCGCGTCTCGGAGTTCGCGCCAAAACCTGACCTTGAAACGCATGGCTGGGGACGGCGGCTGCCGCTGCCGGAACTGATCATGAGCGAGACGTATTCCGGGCAAGGCGAAGGGTTGCTCAAATCGACCGTGGCGCGCCTCAACACCGTTGCTGCCATACCGGCGAGCCTCGCCGATCAGATTGTCGCGCCGGCCGGGCCCCAACGCGAGCCGCCGAAGGACGCCAGCGCCTTGTCCCTAAGCTCCCTGAACTTCGATGACACCTCGGCCAACCGGGCATCCCAGGCGGGATCAGGCACCTGGCCGGCGATGGTCTTGAAATAGACCTGCATCAGGCAAGCGATGGCGAAGGGCTCGATGAAGGCCGCCTTGAAGGCCCAGGCGAAGACGATGGCGAGCACGAAAGCCCAGCCCGCCAATTGCCCTGGCATCAGGAAAAGAATGGCGGCGGCCGGCGCCAGCATCAGCAGGAAGATGACGAAGGATACGCCCCACATGATGACCGCCAGCCAGACGGCGTTCTTGACCATGACCTTGCCGTTCTGGGCATAGAGCACGACGCCCTGGCGCGCCGTCTCGAACGGCGATGACGAATTGATGCGTATGTTGTAGCCGAGGATGATCTCGTCGACATAGGTCAGCGACAGGCGGATCACCGTGTTGATGAAGGAGACCAAGCCGCTCAGGCCCGGGATCGGCAGGAAGGCGGCGATGCCGCCGAGCAGGCCGGTGATGGCGCGGATAGCGCCCTTGACCAGCTGGTCGACGACGAAAAGGATATTGGCCTCGGCAAAACGCTGGGTCACGATATCCTTGGCGTAGGCGATCTGGTCCTGGCCGCCGGGAATGTCGCGGCCGTCGATCAGATGGACCATCACGGCGATATGGCCGGCCTTGACGACATAGAGGATGTATTCGCGGATCCAGTAAACAGCGATCGAGACGACGCCGAAACCGACCACCCCGCCCCACAGGGCAAAGGACAGCGGCCCGTCGGGATCGGTGGAGATATGGCCGACGCCATAGCCGACGGAGGCGCCCGTGCCGGTCGCCATGATGTAGGCCAGCGTGATGCCGAAATAGACGATCATACGAAAGACAATGAAGGGCCATGTCCGCATCATGATGGACACCGACCTGCCGATATCGAAATCCCACATGCCCCGAATCTCCCCCTCAGAGGTGGTGAAAGAGGATGGACCCAACCCGGCGATTGTCAATTGCCGGCCGCGGCGCCGGGCCACCGATGGGATTTCAGTTCGGTTGCGAACCTGGCCTTTTGAGTAGGCCTTCGAGCAGTTGCTTGAACGCCACCACCACCTTCTTCGACGTCGCTTCGGGGTCGTTCGAATTGGCGATCCGTTGCGCCGCCTGGCTGCTCGCGCCGTTGATCAGCCGCGAGGCAGTTTCAGGGTCGAGGCTGGAGACGACGACCCCCTCCTCCTGAAGCGCCGTCAGATGGCCGGTCATTGAAGCGATGCACGCATTGGCGTTCGGCCATTGTGCCGGATCGCCCAGAACGGCCGGGCCATCCCGGAACATGATGCGCTGGATTTCCGGCTCCAGCGCCATCTCGATATAGGTCGAACATTCGTCGACGAACTGCTGCCAACGGGTCGGCGCTCTCGACGCGACCTCATCGATGCGCGCCGCCATCTCCCCGTCGATTTCGGCGATAACCGCCTGCAGCAGGCCCTTCTTGTCGCCGAAGTGATGATAAAGCGCGCCGCGCGTCAGTCCGGCTGAGGCGGTGAAGTCATCCATCGAGGCCTCCGAATAGCCGATCGTGCCGAAGGCATGGCGGGCGGCCGCGATCAATTTGGCGCGTGTCTCGGCGATCATCTCCTTGCGAGGCTTGTGCATGGCTACTGGCCCTATTCACATACGCATCGTATGCCAATTGACATACGTCGCGTATGCGCTATTTGATATTCATACGCACCGTATGTAAATGTCGAATCGTGCTTTGTCGAGGAACCAACCCATGCAAAATCCCTATTCGGAGATCTTTCGTGCCCCTGGAACCAAGGGCTTTGCCGCCGCGGGCTTCATAGCGCGTCTGCCGATCGCCATGGCGCCAATCGGCATCGTGGCAATGCTGTCGCAGACGCGCGGAGAATATTGGCTGGCCGGCGCCGTCGCCGCGACATTCGCGCTCGCCAACGCTTTCCTGGCGCCGCAGATATCGAGACTGGTGGATCGCCTTGGCCAGACGCGGATCGTAGTGCCCACCACCATCATTTCGGTGCTGGCTTTCGTCGTATTGGTTGCGGCCGCCAATCAAGACTGGCCGGTGTGGATGCTGTTCGTGTCGGCACTGCTGGCGGCGGCGATGCCCAGCATCCCGGCAATGGTGCGCGCGCGCTGGACCGAGATTTTTCGCGGGCGGCCTCAGATGAACACCGCGTTCGCCTTCGAGTCGGCGGCCGACGAACTGGTCTACATAGCGGGTGCATCGCTGTCGGTGGGCCTGAGTGCCGCGCTGTTCCCGGAAGCGGGCATGGTGGCGAGCACGTTATTTCTCGCATTCGGATCGATCGCCTTCATCCTGCAACGCTCGACCGAGCCGCAAGTGCGACCGGTGGAACAGGGCTCTGGCGGCTCCGCAATCCGCCTGCGACCGGTTCAGATCATCACCTTCGCCCTGATCTTCGTCGGCGCAACCTTCGCGACGACGGAAGTGAGCACCGTCGCGATCACCAAGGAGCTTGGGCAACCGGCGGCCGCCAGCTTGGTCATCGGCGTCTATGCGCTCGGGTCGTTCGTACTGGGCATCATCGTCGGCGCGCTCAACCTGCAAGCACCGCTGCAACGCCAGTTGGCCATCGCAGTCGCCCTCGTCGCGCTTGGCACGCTGCTGCCGCTTACCGCCGACACGGTGCCTCTGCTGGCATTGACCGTGTTCATCAGCGGCGTTGCGATCTCGCCGACCTTCATAACCGCCTTCGGCCTGATTGAACGACACGTGCCGGAAGCAATGCTGACCGAAGGCATCACCTGGGTGATGACCGGCATCGGCATCGGCATGGCTCTTGGTTCCTTCGCCGCCGGTGCGGTGGTGGACGCATTCGGCGCTCAGAACGGGTTCTGGGTCTCGGTTGCTTCAGGCACAATCGCGCTGGCCACGGTGCTGCTTGGCCAGCGCAGCCTTGCTACGCGAGAATGTGACATGGACGGGTGCGAAACCGCCGCCATTCCTGCGGAATGATCGACGGGCCTGGGTTAAGGCCGGGAGCTACCGGCCAGCGCTCAGAGAATCTCGGTCTTGGCGATATGGATGCCAAAACCTTCGAGGCCGACATAGTGGCGTTCGCGCGAGGCGATCAGGTTGATCGAGGAAATGCCGAGATCCTTAAGGATCTGCGCGCCGAGCCCGATCTCGCGCCACTCGTTTTCGCGGCGGCGGGCCTCTTCGTGATCCTCGCGGTCGCCGCTCGCCGGCCGCTTGCGCTCCTGATGGGCGACGCCGACAGAGCCTTCGCGCAGATAGACGATAACGCCGCGCCTGCGCTCGCCCATCGCCTTCATGATGGCGTCGAGCCGATGGCTGGTGCCGAAGACATCCGTCACCACATCCTCGGAATGCAGACGCACCGGCACGTCCTCGCCGTCACGGATGTCGCCGAAGACGATGGCAACGTGATGCATGGAGTCCCAGGGCAGCGTGTAGGTAAAGACCTGCGCCTTGCCGCCGAGCGTGTCGATTTCCGAGCAGGCGACGCGCTCGACCAGCGTTTCCTTGCGCTGCCGATATCCTATGAGGTCGGCGACCGAAACCTGCTTCAGGCCATGCTCCTCGGCAAAGGCCGCGACCTGCGGGCCGCGCTTGACGGTGCCGTCGTCATTGACCAGTTCGGAAATGACGCCGATCGGCGGCAGGCCGGCGAGCTTGCACAAATCGACCGCCGCTTCGGTATGACCCGAACGCATCAGCACGCCGCCCTCGCGCGCGATCAGCGGAAAGATGTGGCCTGGGCGGACGAAATCGGAGGCGCCGACATTGCCGTTGGCGAGGTTGCGCACGGTCAGCGTGCGGTCGTCGGCCGAAATGCCCGTGGTGGTGCCATGCTTGAAATCGACGCTGACCGTGAAAGCGGTGGTGTGGGCCGAATCATTGTCGGCGACCATCGGCGCAAGGTTCAGCCGCTTGGCTTCCTCGCGCGGCATCGGCGTGCAGACGATGCCGGAGGTATGGCGAACGATGAACGCCATCTTTTCCGGCGTGCAATGGACGGCGGCAACAATCAGGTCGCCCTCGTTCTCGCGCCCGTCATCGTCCATGACGACGACGATCTCGCCGCGTTCGAAAGCGCGCAGGGCTTCGACGATTTTCTTCTGGTCGTAAGGCATAAGTGCTCGCTTCGCTCGCAGGGAATAGGGAGTAGGGCAGTACGGGAGTAGGGAAAAGCAAAAAGATTTGGCTGGCCGGGCTAAGAGCGCAACATAGTCCCCTATTCCCCTATTCCCCTTCCCGTCTGTCCTCGATGCCGCAGATAATGATCGGCAAGGGCGCAAGCAACCATCGCCTCGCCGATCGGCACGGCACGGATGCCAACGCATGGATCGTGGCGGCCCTTGGTCATGATCTCGACGTCGTGGCCGTCCTTGTCGATCGATCTTCGCGGCGTCAGGATCGAGGAGGTCGGCTTGACGGCGAAACGGGCGACGATCGCCTGGCCGGTCGAGATGCCGCCAAGGATACCGCCGGCATTGTTGGACAGGAACACCGGCTTGCCATCATTGCCCATGCGCATCTCGTCGGCATTCTGCTCGCCGGTGATGCGGGCGGCCTCAAAGCCGTTGCCGATCTCGACGCCCTTGACCGCGTTGATCGACATCAGGCCAGACGCGATGTCCTGGTCGAGCTTGGCATAGATCGGCGCTCCGAGGCCTGCCGGAACGCCGTCGGCGACGATCTCGATCACCGCACCGACCGAGGAGCCCGCCTTGCGGATGCCGTCGAGATATCTAGTGAAGACGGGAACGGAAGCCGGATCGGGGGTGAAGAACGGATTTTCCGCGTCGCCGATGAAATTCCAGTTCCAGTTGGCGCGGTCGATGGATTTTTCGCCCATCGACACCAGCGCGCCACGCACCACCATGCCGGGCACAACCTTGCGCGCCAAGGCACCGGCTGCCACCCGCGCCGCCGTCTCGCGGGCCGAGGAGCGGCCGCCGCCACGATAATCGCGCACGCCGTATTTGACGTCATAAGTGTAATCGGCATGGCCCGGCCGGTATTGGCGGGCGATCTCGCCATAATCCTTCGAGCGCTGGTCGACATTCTCGATCAGCATCGACACCGGCGTGCCGGTCGTGATCATCGTCTCGCCGTCCTCGTCGAGGATGAAGCCGGACAGCACCTTCACTTCATCTGGTTCGCGACGCTGCGTCACGAAACGTGACTGTCCCGGCCGACGCTTGTCGAGTTCAGCCTGAATCTCGGCTTGGGTGAAGCGGATGCCGGGCGGACAACCATCGACGACGCAGCCGAGCGACGGGCCATGGCTTTCACCCCAGGTGGTGACGCGGAAAAGGTGGCCGAACGTGTTGTGAGACATAGATTGACCCTGCCCGGCAGCGGAGCCGGCTTGACGCATGACCCCGAAATCGAAGCGATGTTCGGAAAGGATCATGCGCAATCAAAAGTGCTACAGCGTCCTTTCCGCATCCATGAGGACGCGCGGCGCTGTAGTCTGCTTCTATTGGCGTTTTTCACAGGGGTCAAACTGTGATCTGGCGGATTTAGTTTTGACACATTCGGTTGGTTTCTGCTCTGCTCCATCGGCCGTTGAACGCCCGCCGCCATGCCGGTGCAATGACAAAGAGGAACGACTATGCGTACCCTGATTGGCGCCATTGCCGCCACACTGCTGCTTTCAACCGCTGCTTTCGCTGGCCAGACCGAAGGTTTGATCAAGAAGGTCGACAAGGACGCGCTGACGCTGACGTTGGATGACGGCAAGTCCTACAAGCTGAATGCCGAGACCGAT
>NZ_JAMYSC010000031.1:0-81572 GCF_040321755.1 Mesorhizobium sp. M0276
GGCCCGGCCCGCGCGTCCCCCGGCGGGGGGCGCGCGCCAGCCCCTGCCCCCCGCCCCCCCCCCCCCCCCCCCCCCCCCCCCCCCCCCCGCCACCGATTCTCGCGATAACGAATTTCAAATCCGCAAGCCGAACCTGATGCCGTCATAGATGGCGGCATGGATGTTGCGCGAGGCGACCGCGTCGCCGATCCGAAACAGCACGAAGTGCGCTTCTGGATTGCGCTCGGGAAAAATGTCGCCACCACTCACCAGCCGCTCATAGTCGATCGCGCCGCCGTTCTTCGACAGCGGCTTCAGCGAGAGATAGAGATCGTCGAGCGGCAGTGTGCCGTGCTCGACCACCACCTGGTCGACCCTGCGCTCGCCGCGCCAGCCATCGGCGAAATCCGAGGCCAGTTCGGCGACCAACAGGTTGCCCTCGCGCCTCACCGAGCGCAGCCGGGTGTTGATGGTGATGGTGACCCCCTTTTCCTGGAATGCGCGCATGTATGGCACATGGTTCATGCCACCCATTTCCGGCGCAAAGAACCGCTCCGGCGAAACAAGCTCGAGTTTCGAGCCGGCATTGGCGATCAGTTCGGCAGCGCCCATGCCCTGATGGCCGCCATTGTCGTCATAGAGCAGCACATTTTCGGCCGCCTTGACGCTGCCGGCCATGATGTCCCAACTCGAGGTGACCAGGTTGTCACCAGCCGTCAGCGGCGGGTTCTGCGGCAGCCCGCCGGTGGCAACCACCACAATATCGGGCGACAGCGCCAGAACGTCGTCTTTCTCGGCCCAGGTGTCGTAACGGATCTCGACGCCGAGCCGGTCGAGTTCGGCCAATCGCCAGTCGATGATGCCGATCAATTCCTTACGCCGCGGGTTCTGCGTCGCCAGCCGAACCTGGCCGCCGGCCTGTGACGATGCTTCCAGGATCGAGACTTGATGGCCTCTCTCCGCCGCGACTCGCGCCAGTTCCAACCCGCCGGCGCCGGCGCCGACGACGACGACTTTATGCTTAGGTCCTTCAGTCTTGACGATGATGTGCGGGATGTCGGCCTCGCGGCCGGTCGCCGCATTGTGGACGCACAGGGCTTCACCGCCTTCGTAGATGCGATCCAGACAATAGGTGGCGCCGACACAAGGGCGGATCTCGTGCTCCCTGCCCTCCATCACTTTTTTGACAATGTGCGGATCGGCGATATGGGCGCGGGTCATGCCCACCATGTCGAGCTTGCCGGTGGCGATGGCGTGCCGCGCGGTGGCGACATCGGAAATGCGTGCCGCATGGAAGGTCGGGAATTTCGTCGCCGCCCTCACCTCGCCGGCGAAATCGAGATGCGGCGACGACCGCATGCCAGTCACCGGGATAACCTTGGTGAGTGCCGCGTCACTCTCGATCGAGCCGCGGATGATGTTGAGGAAATCGACCTTGCCGCAGCCGGCCAGCCGTTTTGCAATCTCTATGCCTTCCGCCTTCGATAGGCCTTTTTCGAAATCTTCATCGGCGACCATGCGGATGCCGACGACGAATTTATCGCCGACCGCCGCACGGACGGCATCGAGCACCATGTTGGTGAACCGCAGGCGATTGTCGAGCGAACCGCCAAACTCGTCGTCGCGATGGTTGGTGGCCGGCGACCAGAAACCGTCCATCAGATGGCCGTAGGCCTCGAACTCGATGCCGTCGAGGCCGGCGGCGTGGCAGCGCTGGGCCGCTGACGCATAGTCGGCGACGATGCGCTCGATGTCCCAGTCCTCGATGGTCTTCGGGAAAGCGCGATGCGCCGGTTCGCGCACGGGCGAAGCCGAGAGCACCGGCAGCCAATCGGCCTTGTTCCAGCCGGTGCGGCGGCCGAGATGGGTGATCTGGATCATCACCTTGCAGTCGTGCTCGTGACAGGCGTCAGCGAGTTCGGCCAGCCACGGCACGATCCTGTCTTCATAGACATGCAGGTTGCCGAAGGCGGCCGGACTGTCGCGCGATACGATCGCCGAGCCGGCGGTCATCGTCAGCGCCATGCCGCCCTTGGCCTTTTCGGCATGGTAGAGCCGATAGCGCTCTTTCGGCATGCCGTCCTCGGAATAGGCCGGCTCATGGCTGGTCGACATGACCCGGTTCTTCAGCGTCAGATGTTTGAGCTGATAGGGCTGGAGAAGCGGATCGCTGCTGTTCATCGTCTTCCTGGAGTTTCAAATTGTGCTAATGAGCGGCAAATTTCGTTTTCGAGCATGTCGTCCCCACATTTCCCGGCATGCGATAAGGATCCCGCTCATGATCGACACCAAAACCCTCACCCAACTCGGCGCCCACGTCGAGACGCCACAGAGCCCCGAAGCGGCGGTCCTGGAGACCGTGCCGTTTGCGCGCGGCGATGGGCCGCCGGCGATCGTGCGCTTCACCTGCCCGGAATTCACCTCGCTGTGCCCGGTCACCGGCCAGCCGGATTTCGCCCATATCGTCATCGACTATGCGCCCGATGCGCTGCTGGTGGAATCCAAGTCGCTCAAGCTGTTCATGACCTCGTTTCGCAACCATGGCGCCTTCCATGAAGACTGCACCGTCGTGATCGGCCGCCGTATTGTGGCGGCAACCAAGCCCTTGTGGTTGCGCATAGGCGGCTACTGGTATCCGCGCGGCGGCATTCCGATCGACGTGTTCTGGCAGACCGGCGCGCCGCCTGAAGGCGCCTGGCTGCCTGACACCGGCGTCGCGCCCTATCGCGGGCGCGGCTAGCTCGCTCATCATTCGCACTGATATTGGCTGAGTGCCCATTCACCGGTCACCGACAACAGATCCGTGATCTTCCAGTCGCCGTCGACCTTCTTGAACTTCCACTCCAGCCGGTGCGGGTTGCCAGCGATGACGAAGGCGACGATGACCTTGGCCTGGTCGCCACTGATCGCCTCGAGCGTCTTCAGGCTCTTGGCGATCTCGGCCTTGTCGTAATCAGCGTTGTCGAGCGCCATGTTGGGGTCGAGGCATTCGCCCTGCCCGGATTTGCGCAAGGCGTCGCTCTTGTCGAGCACGGTTTTTGCCGGATCGATGAAATGGTTGCGCTGCGCCGGATCGATCTCCAGCCCAGCCTGATCGTAAAACGGCCGCACCACAGCGGTCGGGGATCCCGCCTGGACAGGCGCTGCCGGCGCTGCCTCGGCTGGCGACCATCCGACCGGGGGTGTTGCCGGCTCCACGGCTCCGCCGGGCGCATTTGCCGGCGGCGCCCCGCTGTCGCCCGGCGCGGTGTCAGCCGGGGTGTTTGCCGGCGGCGCACCCAACAAACCTTGGGCGGCGGCACCGCTCAGACTCACCGCCAGCAGGCACATGGTCGAGAGTGCCAGGAACGGGCGATGGGCCATCGCATCACTCCGCTGTCTGGCCGGCCATGCATTCCAGCGCGCTGAGCTTCCAGTCGTTGGTCTTCGAGGCAATGTCCGATATCTTCCATTTGCCTTCGATCTTCTTGAGCGACCAGACCATTTCGCGTTTGGAATCATCGCCTTCGGAGAAAAGGCTGAAGGACGCTGTAACCTCTGCATTGTCGCCATCCAGCTTCTCAGACAGTTTCAGCGTTTTCGAGACGGTCTTCTGATCGAAATCCTGGGCGTCCAGGCCAGGATCGAAATCGATGCAGGCGACCTCGTCCGGGTTCTTTTTCGTTGCCTGGTCGTTCAGGTCGAACAGTTTCGTCACCGGCTCGGTGAACCGATCCCGGTATTGTTCGTCGGCCTCGAACTTGACCGCCGGAACATAGAAGAACTTCACGGCGTTGGACGCCGGTCCGGCGACGGCGGCCGCCGGCACGGCTATCGAAAGGGCGGCAACGAGCACTGTCAGTCTCATGCAGAATCTCCGGCTTTTGATGGCTTGAGCCTATCAATACCACGCATCCTGCATATCGGCTTTTTTTCGGCTCATGAAGCCCCGCAACGCTTGTTTCAACCATCCAGCCAGACGTTCTGCAGGTCCATCTCGAAGGTCTGGTGGACGCCGTAGTTCTTCACCTTCTTGTTCATGTGGCTGTAGAGCTTCTGCCAGAACGGCTGAACGATGACGCCCGAATCCTGCAGGATCTGTTCGACGTCCTTCATCACTTCGCGGCGCTTCGCCACGTCGATGAGCGAGAGAGCCTGCTTGAGCTTGGCATCGAAATCGGGATTCGAATATGCCGTTTCATTCCAGGCCTCGCCGGTGCGATAGCCGAGCGCCAGCACCTGGACGCCGAGCGGGCGCATGTACCAGATCGTCATCGAATAGGGATATTTCGTCCAGTCGTTCCAGAAGGTCGAACCGGGCAGCACCGTGCGCTTGACCTTGATCCCGGCATCGCGCAGCTGGCCGGCGATCGCGTCGCCCGTATTCTTCTGCCAATCGTCCTCGACGGTGATCAGTTCATGCTCGAAATCGGCCTGCCCGGCTTCCGCCATCAGCTTCTTGGCGCCGGCGGCGTCACGTGTCTTCTTGGGCAGCGGGTAATATTCCGGGTGGATCGGGGCGACGTGATGGTTTTCGCCGGGGGTGCCTCGTCCGGCATAGCCGAGTTCGAGAACCGCGTTGTTGTCGACGGCCATCTGCAGCGCATTGCGCACCCGCTGGTCGTCATAGGGCTTGTGGGTGATGTTGGTGCGGGCTACGAGCGTCGTCGCCGTCGCGACTTCGGATTTCACCAGACCCATCTTGTCGAGTATGTCGATGAAGTCCGCGGGCGTCTCGAAATTGAGGTCGATCTCGCCGGAGTCGAAAGCATTGACCGAAGCGTTGAAGTCGGTGCCGTAGTCGATGAATTCGACACTGTCGAGCGGCGCTTCCCCACCCCACCATTTGCCATTCTCACGGCGCTTGACGACCGCCTTCTGGCCGACATCGTATGAGACCAGTTCGAACGGCCCCGTGCCGATCGGCTTCTTGATCGGATCGGCACCGTCGGCATCGAAATTGCGATGAACCAAGAGCGCCGGATAGTCGGTGAAGTTCGGGATCAGCGAAATGTCGGGTTCGGCGAGTTTCAGCTTGACCGTGTTGTCGTCGAGCTTGGTGATCGCGCCATCCTTGGCCTTGCCAGACTTTGCGTCGATCAGCGCGCCGACGCGGGCGGCCATCGAATTGCCGGCGACGCCTTTCTCGCACCAGCGAGTCAGATTGTAGGCGACGTCATCGGCGTTGAAAGCATCGCCGTTGTTCCAGGTGATGCCCTTGCGCACGTGCAGCACGTATTCTGTGGCATCGTCGTTGATGTCCCAGCTTTCGAGCAGAACCGGTTCGAATGTGAATTGCCTGGTGTAGCGGACAAGCGGCTCCAGCCAGCAGCGCGAAATGTTGGCCAGTTCCACCCAGTCGTAAGTGCGCGGATCCTTCTGCCCCTTCACCGACATGGAAACGCGCAGCGTTCCGCCTTTCTTCGCCTCCTGCGCCACCGCCCTGTCGGGCACGGCTAGGCCGATCATGCCATAGGCAAGCGCCGTTGACGCGCCGAAGGCGCTTGCCAGCGCCAGGAATTCGCGCCGATCGACACGACCCGCGCGTGCTTCGGCGGCCATTGCTTCGATGGCGCTCGGCACCTGATCGCCATTGCTTCTGAATAAGGTCATTGTTTCCTCCCGTCTGATTCCCTTGGTCTTGGTTCGCTGCGTCAGCTGACGCTGTCCGGCAGCTTCTCCTCGCGCCGCGCGATAAAGTCTGTCAGGCCGTCGGCGATGCCTTCGTCGAGCTTCGGCTCCTCATAATCCGCCAGCATGTTGCGTGCCTTTTCGCGGCCGCGCGTGTCGTGGTCCTTCGCCCCTTCGGCCTTCCACTGTTCGAACGAGTTGAAGTCCATGATGGTGGGCATGAAGAAGGCGGACTCGAAATGTTCGAGCGTATGCTGGGTGCCCAGGAAATGGCCCTGCGGCCCCACTTCGCGGATCGCCGCCATCGCTTCCTTGAAATCGTCGAACGGCAGCCCGCCGGCGTATTTGTACCAGCCGACAAGCTGTTCGCAGTCGGTCGCGAATTTCGAATAGCCGCAAGTCAGGCCGGCCTCGAGCCATCCGGCGGAGTGCCAGATGTAATTGGCGCCTGAAAGGATGGCGGCATGCATCAGCATGTTCGCCTCGTAACCGGCCTGCGCATCGTTCAGCTTCGACCCGACATGGAAGCCAGACGTGCGCCACGGCAGCCGGTATTTCCGCGCCAGCGCCCCCATCAGATACATCATTTGGGCCGCCTCCGGCGTGCCGCCCATGGGAGCGCCGGTCTTCATGTCCACCGTCACCATGAACTGTCCGTAGACCTGCGGCGACCCCGGGCGCAGCAGTTGCGTGAACGCGACGCCCGCCAGCCTTCCGCATTGACCTGCGCCACCGCGCCCACGGCGGAGGCCGAGGTCGAGGCGCCGCACAGTGCGAAGGGCGCGAGGATCAGCGGCTGGTTGCTCCGCGCATAGACCTTCATCGCGTCCAGCATGGTGGCGTCCCACACAAGCGGCGAATTGCAGTTGGTGATTGACACCAGGACCGGGTTGTCGCGGACATAATCCTCGCCGAACACGATGCCCGCCATCGCCATCGTGTCTTCCGCCCGATCCTTGGACGTGACGATGCCCATGAACGGCTTGTCGGAGTGCTTCAGCGCTGAATGGATTATGTGGAGGTGACGCTTCGGCACCGCAATCTCCATCGGCTCGCAGATGATGGAGCTCGATGAATGCAGCGCCGGCGCCATGTAGGCGAGCTTGTGGAAATTGTTGAGGTCGGCGAGCGTGCCGTAGCGCCTGTTGTTGTCGAGGTCGCGCACATAAGGCGCGCCGTACATCGGCACGAAGATGGAGTTGTTGCCGCCCACGCGCACCGAGCGCTGCGGATTTCGCGCATTGAGCGTGAATTCCGACGGGACCTTCGACACGAACTCCATTAGCAACGCGCGGTCGATGCGGACACGCGTCTCCGAAACGTCTGCCCCGGCCGCCTTCCAGATCGCAATCGCCTCGTCGTCGCGGAACTCGCATCCCACCTCTTCGAGGATCGAGAGCGACTCCTCATGGATCAGTTCCACCGCCTCATCGGGAACCATCTGATAGACGGGGATCTTGCGGACCAGCGTCGGAAACGACATTACCGGCGCTCCGCGCAGCGCCTTGCGCCCCAAGCGGCCGCCACTTCGACGGTTGGCGTGTTCGGTCACTTCAGGGGCCGGTGCGTTCATGGCAACTCCATTCCACTCATTGAGACCAGCCTAACGGGACAAAATGGTGATGTGACGCTGGAAAATCCTGATCGCTTGTATAAGCTGAGCTTATGCGAAGCCTGCGCCACCTCCTGCCCTCCGCGGGCAGCCTGATCGTCTTCGAGGCGGCCGGGCGTCTGTCGAGCTTCACCGCCGCCGGGCGCGAACTCGGCATGACGCAGGCTGCCGTCTCCTATGCGGTGCGCGGACTGGAAGAACAGCTCGGCGCCAAGCTGTTCCAGCGCCGCCATCGTCAGGTCGTCCTCACCGAGGCCGGGGAGCGCTTCCACGCCGATGTCTCGCTCGGCCTCTCGCATATCCGCAAATCGGCGGAGGATCTGCGCCTGCAGGCAACCGGCGGCCATGTGACGCTGGCCGCGTCTACGGCCTTCGGTTCCTTCTGGATGATGCCGCGCCTGCAGCAGTTCCGAGACGAACTGCCGGGCATCGACCTGCGCATTCAGACCGCCGACCGCGATCTTGACATCATCGCCGAAGGCATCCCTCTCGGCGTGCGCGGCGGCGAGCCGCGGGATTGGCCGGACTATCATTCGCTGCCGCTGGCCGATGAGGAGATATTTCCCGTTGCCGGCACCAGCTACGCGGCGAAGTTCGGCCTGCCCAAATCGGTGGCGGAACTGGCCACGCACCGTCTCATCCATCTGGAAGAGCCGTACCGCGAGGCGGCCAGTTGGGACGAATGGTTCCTGTCGGCCGGCGCCAGCCTAAGCGACACCGCGCGCGGCCTGCGCATAAACGACTATGGCCTGGTGATCCAGGGCGTCATGGAAGGGCAAGGCATTGCCCTCGGCTGGCGGCATCTTGCCGAGCGGCTGCTGGCATCAGGCCTGCTGGTGCCGGTGACGGATCATGTGCTGAGGACCGGCAAGGCGTTCTATGTCGTCTGGCCGAAGAATCGCGAGCTCAGCGACAACGCCCGCAAGGTGCGGGATTGGCTGGCCGCGCAGGCGTGAGGGACAGTGCCTCCCAGTTCCTTGGAAGTCGGCGGGACAGCATCACCGCTATTCCGCCTACATCGAATGCTTCCTCATCGGCGTCGAATCCGCCTATAGTGACGGCATGCCCATCCGCCAGCTTTCCGAAACGATGATCAACCAGATCGCCGCCGGCGAAGTCATCGAGCGTCCGGCAAGCGTGGTCAAGGAACTGGTCGAGAATGCGCTCGATGCCGGTGCCGGGAGGGTCGAGATCGTCACGGCCGGCGGCGGGCTGAACCTGGTCCGCGTCACCGACGACGGCTCCGGCATTCCAGAACCGGAGCTGGCGCTGGCGATTGCCCGCCACTGCACCTCCAAGCTCACCGAGGATATCAACGATATCCGATCACTCGGCTTCCGCGGCGAAGCGCTGCCGTCGATCGGCTCGGTGTCGCGGCTGTCGATCCGTTCGCGCACGGCCGCCGGCGACAGTGCCGCCGAGATCGGCATCGAGGGTGGCCGCGTCTTGCCCGTCCGACCGGCGGCGGCCAATCGTGGCACCACGGTGGAGGTGCGCGACCTGTTCTTCGCAACGCCGGCCCGACTGAAATTCATGAAGGGCGAGCGTGCCGAAAGCTCGGCGACCAGCGACGTGGTCAAGCGCATAGCCATCGCCTTCCCCGCCGTGCGCTTCACGCTGGCCGGTTCCGACCGCTCGACGCTGGAACTCCCGGCGACGGACGACAGCGCGGAAGGCAGCCTGCGCCGCATCGCCCAGGTGATGGGTGCCGACTTTCCTGACAATTCGATTGCCCTCAATGCGATGCGCGAAGGCGTGCATCTGACCGGTCACGTGTCGATCCCGTCCTTCACCCGCGCCAACGCGCTGCAACAATATGCCTATGTCAACGGCCGCCCGGTGCGCGACAAGCTGATCGCCGGCGCCATTCGTGGTGCCTTCGCCGACGTCCTGCCGCGCGACCGCCATGCGGTGACGGTGCTGTTCCTGACGCTCGATCCGGCCATCGTCGACGTCAATGTCCATCCGGCGAAGGCCGATGTGCGCTTCCGCGACCCTGGCCTGGTGCGTGGGCTTATCGTCGGAGCAATCCGGCAAGCACTCGCCGATTCCGGCATTCGTGCCGCGACCACGGGCGCTGCCGGTATGATGGCGGCCTTCCGACCCGGTGCCGCATCCTACGGTGGCCCGGCGAACGGCCACCGCAGCTACGACGCGGCCTACCGCGCGTCAGGTACGTCCAGCTTCGATGCGGCCCGTTCGCCGCAGCGGCCGCTCGACATGGGTTTCGAAGGGGCTGGCTTTGAGCATCGCGGTTTGCGCGAAAATGATCAGGCTGCGTTCGATGCCGGTCCGCTTGCCAGCGCCGATGCGCGCGCCGGACAGGGCGAAGCCGCCGAGACATTGCTTGGCGCGGTGCTGGGTGCGGCGCGCGCCCAGGTGCATGAGAACTACATCGTCGCGCAGACCAGGGATTCGCTCGTCATCGTCGACCAGCACGCAGCGCATGAGCGGCTGGTCTACGAGGCGCTGAAAAATGCGCTGCATTCGCGCCCCGTGCCCTCGCAGATGCTGCTTCTGCCTGAAATCATCGACCTGCCGGAAGAGGATGCCGAACGGCTGGCGATGCATTCGGAGACGCTGGCCCGCTTCGGCCTCGGCATCGAGCGCTTCGGCCCGGGCGCCGTCGCAGTGCGCGAGACGCCGTCGATGCTCGGTGAAACCAACGTCCAGCAATTGGTGCGCGATCTTGCCGACGAGATCGCCGACAACGACACGGTCGAGACGCTGAAAGAGCGGCTGGACAAGATTGCTGCGACCATGGCCTGCCACGGCTCGGTCCGCTCCGGCCGCCTGCTCAAGGCCGAGGAGATGAACGCGCTGCTGCGCCAGATGGAGGCGACGCCGGGTTCCGGCACCTGCAACCACGGGCGACCGACCTATATCGAACTCAAGCTTGCGGATATCGAGAGGCTGTTTGGGCGGCGTTAGTTCAGTTCTGGGAAAGACGATGCAGGAGGAGCGTTTGGTCGGCGAAAGAGCAGACCGTAGGTGCCAGTGTTCACCTGCAATGCCGAGACAACCGTTCGCCGCGCTCGCCCCGAATGCGGCGCCGGCTTCACGCACGGCAATCGCCAGCATCGCAGCAGCCAGCAGGTAGCGCATCGCCGCCAACAGAAGTGGGGGGTAAGTCATTGAGACCGAACTTGATCGCCGTCCAGGTCAGCCCCCACATCAGCGACATCACCGCGAAGAAAGGTGAGGTTGCGAATGACCACGTGGCCGTCAGCGCAGTCCCTGCCTATCGACGAGTATCCGATGGACATCGATCCGCTTGGGCAATTCTATCAGGAACTCGGCATCGCGGTCCAAATGGTGGACTTTGGTCGGTTCGCCTTTGGTGAAGGCGGTCATCGCTTGCATATCGGCCCAATAGGAGATGGTCGTGAACCACGTCTCCTCGCCGCGGTCCTCGCGCAACAATTGGACGCCGAGCGCGGTCTTCTCGAGGGGTGGAATACCCTCGGCGCGAATGTATGACTCATAGGCGTCGGCAACCTCGCGGCGTGTGCGACCGCGCCAAATGCGCGCGATTGTCGGCTTAGTCGGCATGATAAACTCCTTCGCACAGACGGGCACGGGCACTGCGAACCCCAACCTTGAGCGACGATCAGGCGTGGACACGTGCCAAAAACTCGCGAATCAGTGGCAGGGCATCGTCGAAATGTGTCTCCAGCAGCCAGTGGCCGCGCGATCGATCAAATACAGTTCCGCATCGGGCAGATCGCGATGATAGGCCCGGGCGGACGCTGCCGGCATATAGCCGTCCTCTGGCCCCCAGACGATCAGCGTCGGCGGATGATAGGCGCGCAGATAGGCTTGATATCGCGGGAACCAGGCAAGGTTGGCCTCCAGTTTCTCCATTAAATCGACGGCGACCTGTCGACGGACGGGTGTGTCCATCAATGGCCAGTGAAGTTTCCACAGATCGGGCGGCACGCGCATGGCGACGTCGTCCGCCACTTCGCCGATGAACTCGGCGCGAAACCCGTCCTCGCTCACCGCCGCCTCGAGTGGGCGGTGCTTGTCGGGCGTCTTGTCGGCCCACCAAGCTTTGATCACGGCGTATTTGGGACCGAGGACGTCCTCGTAGATATCACCGTTCTGGATGATGAGCGCGGTGACCCGATCCGGATGCGAGATCGCGTGCCGGAGTCCTATCTGCGAGCCATAATCATGCAGCCACAAGGCGTAGCGCTTGAGACCGAATGCATCAACAAGTTTGGCAAGCACGTCGGCATAGGCGTCAAAATCATAGCCGAAGGCGGTCAGATCGGGTGTGCCGCTGTACCCGAAGCCCGGCCAGTCGAATGCAATCGTCCGCCAGCGGTCGGCGAGCGCGGGCATCAATTGGCGGAATTGGTATGAGGAACAGGGATAGCCGTGCGGCAAGAGCAAGACAGGTGCTTCGGGTGGCCCTGCCTCGCGGTAGAAAATGGATAGATCATCCAGTTGCATGCGCCGGTGCGTCGTTGCACCCACCATTCGGGCCTCCGTCGAATAAACACCGGCAAAACGCGTCTAGCCGGGGTTCGTTCCGGGATTTATCGGAGCGCAAGGGACACTGGCCGATCAGGTAGACGTCGGAGGGTCGGGCTTCAGCATTTCTTTGGAGTCGGACAACTCCAGCATTCATCTCTTCAAATTCACCACGATGACGCCGCCAAGCGCCAGCGCGCCGCCCAGGATGCCGAGCAGCGTCGGCACTTCGCCCAGCCAGAAGAAGCCGATCAGAGCAGACATGGGCGAAACCAGGTAAAGGAAGTTCGAGGCGCGTGCCGCGGGCAGACGCGACAGTGCGGTCGCCCAGGCGGCATAGGCGATCAGGCTGGGGACGATGCCGAGAAAGATCACAGCGCCAAGGCCTGCGGTGTCAGCAAGCGCCGCCTGCGAAAAGGCTGACGGCAGGAAGGGCGACAGGCAGAGTGCGCCGAGCACCATGTTCGAAGCCGAAATGGTCAACGGATGATGGCGGGCAAACAGCGGCTTCTGGACGATGGTGTTGACGGCCGAGCATAAGGCCGAGCCAAGTACCAGCAGGGCACCGGCGTTGAAATGCAGTCCCTGCCCGTCTGCCGTGGCGATGATGCCAATGCCGGCGAAGGAAATCATCGTGCCGAACCAGGCCATGCCCGAGAAGCGCTCGCCAAGCAACGCCATCGCCATGATGGCGGTGAAGATCGGGCTGACATTGATGATGAAGCCAGCGGCACCTGCCGAAACGGTCAGTTCGCCGAAATTGAGCATGACGGTGTAGAGTGCGACGAAGATGGCGCCGCCGAAGACGAGGCGCCACACTTCGTCGAGCCTGGGCAGCGCCGGCCGCTTGACCGCGAGGAAGATCGCCGCCGGCACCGCGGCGATGGAAAAGCGCAGGGCGCCGAGTTCCAGCGGCCCGAAGGCGGCAAGACCGGCACGGATCGCCGGAAAGGCTGACGCCCAGCCAACCACCGTCAGCGCCACCGCAATGGCTGCCGTGGTGTCCACCCGCTGTGTCGAATTCAACGTGCCCGTGATTGCACCCATCTCACCGTCCTCGTGTTCTTCGGTCCTGAAAGGCAGAAAACGCCTTTTCGGGCCGGTTGACAAACGACCAAATCGAGGATCACCTGTGACTATGGATCACAGCTCAGACACAATGGTGCCGCTCGAAACGCTGCGCGCCTTCGACGCGGCGGCGCGAACAGGGAGCTTTTCGGCGGCGGCCGAAAAGCTCAACATCACCCACGGCGCCGTCAGCAGGCAGATCGCCAAGCTCGAAGACTGGCTGGGACTGAAAGTCTTCGATCGTGGCGCGCGCGGCGTTTCGCTGACCATCGAGGGCAACCGGCTGCATCTGCGCACAGCCGAAGCTTTCGCGCTGATTTCCAGCCATTCCGACCGCTGGGTCGAACCGCGCGGCACCGCCGTGGTGCGTCTGACCTCGACCCCCTCGGTCAGCGGGCTGTGGCTGATGCCGCGCATGGCAGCGCTGGAGAACGATCCCTCCAAGCTGCGCATCGTGCTGGATGTCGATATACGTCAGGCCGACCTTGCCGACGAAGGCATTGACCTCTCGATCCGCTGCGGCCGCGGCGGCATTCCAGGCCGCGTCTCGGTGCAGCTCTTCGAGGAACATGTCTTCCCCATCGCCTCGCCCGAGCTAGCCCGCGAGATCGGTCGCGGCGACCCTGCCCGGCTGCTCAAGTTTCCGCTGATCAACGATTCCGATGCGTCGGCCTGGCGCGCCTGGTTCGCCGCGCAAGGCATGGACTACCGCCCGCGCCCGCAGGACCGTCGCTTCGAGGACTACAATCTGGTGCTCGACGCCGCCGCCTATGGGCTCGGCATCGCGCTGGCGCGTCCGCCGCTGACCGGGCATCAGTTGGAGTCGGGCCGCATCACTCCCGTCGACGAGCGCACCGCCCTCAATCCGGTATCCTACTGGCTCGACCGGCCGATGGGACGGCCACGGGCCGCCGCGGCGGAACTGGCGCGCCGTATCGCGGTGCAGGCAGGACTGCCGCCGGAAAAGATGGAAGCCTTCATCGATGCTGAGGGTTAGCGTAGCACCAGAAGGACGAACCCGACGATCGCCGCGACCAACAGCCCGGCAGCCAACGACGTTAGCCCGACGCTCATCTGCCTGCTTTCGGGTTGCGCCACGTCGTTCGACCGAGAAGCCGCCCGCCCTCGTCCTGCAACCGCCTTGGCCACCGTCGCGCGGCGCAGGGCCGGAACCTCAGGTGAGAGGAGCGCAAGCCATGGCAGTGCCGTGGGCTTTGCGGCGGCTTCCTCATCGATCCTTGCCGGCGGCGGCGCCAGGCCACGTCGTCTGTCGCCGTCGGCCGATGTCCTCGCCGCAGTCGCTGCGGCAACCCCGGTCGTTTCGCCGTCCGGCTCCGCGAGCGCCAGGTAGGCCTGCAACATCTCCGCCGATGCTGTCTGCTGGGCTCTCGCCGTTGTTGCCGGCAATATCAGCATAGGCAGTGACGGTGTCGCTGCCGGACGCACGGGCGCGCCGGATGGCGCCGGCGGCGCCACAAGCGCCTTAACGAGGGCGGCTTTTACCGGATTGGCCCTCGCCGACGGCACGGCCTGCGGCGTTATTGCTTCCCGAAGCAAGGCGGCAAGACGAGCAGAGGAAATATCCATAGCGCCCTGTCAACAGCGTTTTTCTTTCCAACATTAGGGGCTCAGCATTGTCTCAGGCTTGTCACATGCTTGACCTCGCCGGAAATTTATGGCGATGAAATCCCCATGAACCTCGGCGTCCCTGCATCATGAACCGTTTCGAAGGCCCCGGCGGCAGCAAGGAAGCCCGCATCCGCTATCTCGATGGCGATTTCCAGGTTACCAGCCCCGGCGCATTCGTGCGCTGCGCGGTGACCGGCGAAAGCATTCCGCTCGATGAGTTGAAATACTGGAGCGTCGCCAGGCAAGAGCCCTATGTCAGCGCAACTGCATCCCTGCGCCGCGAAATCGAGGTGCATCCGGAGCTTCGAAAGCGCGGTTAGCCCCTCATCTTACGCTGGCGCCAGGCATCGAGCGTTTCATCGATGATGCGCGCGGGCACGTGATCGAGTTCGAAAACGGTGTCGATCTCCAGCACTTCGAGCCGGTCGAGAAAGTCCTGTGAGGCGCCGTGCCGCAGCCGCGCGGCGTCTTTGGCGGTGGTGATGAGGCCAAGCCCCTCGGCGCGTGCGGTCGCCGCCAGTTCGGCAAGTTCATCCTCGCCATAGAAATGATGGTCCGGAAACGGCCGAGTCAACGCCAGCTCGCCGCCGGCATTGCGCACCGTGTCGAAGAATTTCTCGGGGTGGCCGATGCCGGCGAAGGCCAGGAGCCGCTTTCCGGCAAGCCCTGCCTTGCCGGTTGGTTCGGTATGGGCTTCGAAGATCGCCCGGCCGGCGCGCGCCGCCTGGCGTACCACGGCGTCAGCGGCGGTGCCCTCGCCCATCTTCAACAGCCCGCTGGTGAAGACCAGTTGGTCGACGATTTTGGCCCGGAGCGGACCGCCCGGAATGACACGGCCATTGCCAATCCCGTAGCGCGCGTCGACGACGACCAGCGCGTAGTCGATATGGATGCGCGCGCTCTGGAAGCCATCGTCCATGATCAAGAAATCGCAGCCATGCTTTTCCAGCAGCAGCCGGGCGCCGGCGGCGCGGTTCGGCGTCACCGCCACTGGCGCGTGTTCGGCCAAGAGCAGCGGCTCGTCGCCGACATGCCTGGCGCTGTCGTGATTGACATCGACGACATGCGGCTCGGCGAAGGAGCCGCCATGGCCGCGCGACAGGAAGCCGGGTTTCAGATGCATGCGTTTGGCCTGTTGGGCGAGCGCGATGGCCACCGGTGTCTTGCCGGTACCGCCAACAGTGAAATTGCCGACGCACAGAACCGGTGCCTCGATTTTCTCACGCTTGGCCCGCCGCATGCCCCGGCCGGCGGCAAGCGCATAGATGGCCGACAGCGGCGACAGTGCCAGGACCCGCCAGTCCGGCTCTTCCCACCAGAATGGTGGTGCTTCGGAAGCCACGTTAGCGCCCGTTAGCGCCCTTCAGGCGCGATTTGATGACCAGCGGCTGGATGTAAGGCTCAAGGGATTTCAGCGTGCGCGCCAGCGCACCGCGCATCTCATCGACGGTCGCAACGCCCGCCGCCATCATTTCGTGGCGCGCCACTTCGTTGGTCAGGAGGAAATTGACGGCGCCGGCCAGCATGTCGCGATCGCGCACCAGCTTGGCGCCGCCGCTGTCGAGCAGACGCTGGTAGGCCTCGCGAAAATTCTGCACATTGCGGCCGGCGAGAACCGCGGTGTCGAGCATCGCCGGCTCCAGCGGATTCTGGCCACCCTCCGAGGTCAGCGAGCGGCCGACGAACGCGATTTCCGTCAGCCTGAGATAAAGCCCCATCTCGCCGATCGTATCGCCGAGCAATATATCGGTGTCGGCAGTGATCCTGTCGCCCTTGCTGCGCCGCGCGACCTTAAGGCCCATGCCGGAAATCTGCGTCGCAAGCGCCTCGGCGCGATCGGGATGACGTGGGACGACGATCGTCAGAAGACCAGGGTGACGCCTGTGCAGTGTCGCGTGGACTTCCGCCGCGACCACCTCCTCGCCGTCATGGGTCGAGATCGCCGCCCAGGTCGGACGCGCGCCGATCTGCCGCCGCAGCGTCGCCAGCACCCGTTCGTCGACCGGCGGCGGCGAAGTATCGACCTTGAGGTTGCCCGACACGGTGACCGGCCTGGCGCCGAGCGCGAGGAAGCGCTCGCCATCGACATCCGACTGCGCCACCACATGAGCCAGATTCTCGAACAACGCCTCGGCGATGTTTGCCCGTTTCTTCCACGACCTGAACGAACGATCGGACAGCCTGCCATTGACCAGCACCTGCGGCACGCGGCGCGCGCCAAGCTCGAGGATGGTCATCGGCCAGATCTCGGATTCGGCGATGATCGCCAGATCCGGCTGCCAGTGATCGAGGAACCGGCTGACCGCCGGCTTGAGGTCGAGCGGCACATATTGGTGGATGATGCGATCACCGAGCCGCTCGTCGGCGACCTGCGCCGAAGTGACCGTGCCGGTCGTCAGCACGATGTTGACGCCGTAGTCGAGAATGCTTTCGACCAGCGGCACGACGGCTATTGTCTCACCCACGCTTGCAGCATGGATCCAGATCACCGGACCCTGGGGCCGCGGGCGGCCGGCGACGCCATAGCGCTCGCGCCGGCGATAGCGGTCTTCCTTGCCGCGCGAGGTGCGCCAGGCGACATAAGGCCCGACCAGCGGATAGGCGGCCGCACCCGCGAAGCGGTACGCCGACAGCATGGCTCGCGCCCAGCGACCGCTCATCACGTGGCGTCCACAAGACGGTAGGCCTCAGCGGTCGCGGCATTGAGCGCGACTGTCACTTCCTGGCGCTTGCGCTCCATTTCGGCGTCGTCGGCGCCAGCCGCCACGAAGATCGGTGGGCCGATGACGATCGACGAGCGGCCGAATGGCAGGTTGATGGTGGTCCTGTCCCAGCTCTTCTCCAGCACCTTGCGGCGGCTGGTGGTGATGGCGACTGGCACAAGCGGCCGGCCCGAGAGGCGCGCCAGGAGAACGATGCCAAGCCCTGCGTCGCGCGGTGTACCGTGCGGAATGTCTGCGATCATGGCGACGTTCTTGCCGCTGGCGAGCGACTTTTTCAGGGCGATAAGGGCTCTTGCCCCGCCCTTGTCGAGATGCCTGGCATTTTCACGTCCACCTGAACCGCGCACAGCCTCGATGCCGAATTTCTCCAGCATCAACGCGTTGAGCTCGGCATCGGCGCTGCGCGAAACCATGGCGACCAATGGCTTGCGCTTGGGGTAGTAGGCTGGCGTCAGCAGGTGCTGGCCGTGCCACAGGGCGATGATGCCGGGCTCGAACTCGGTATAGTCACCGCCCGAAAACTGCGCCGACCCTTCGACGACGCGATTGGTGAGGCGCACGAACCGGACGAACTGAGCGAACAGGCTGGCGATGGCGTTCTTGACGAACCGCGATTCCGCCAGCGGTTGGCGAATCTTGCGCCAGAAGGCCTTGGTCGTGCGGCTGCGTCCCCTGCCCGTGGGCGAGGCCTCTCCCGCTGGCCCTTTCGCCAGATCATGCTCCATCGAAGTCAACCGGCAGCCTTGTTGTCGGGGTCCAGCAGCCGATGCAGGTGAACGACGAAATAACGCATGTGGGCATTGTCCACGCTGGCTTGCGCCTTGGCTTTCCACGCCGTGTGCGCGGATTGATAGTCCGGATAGATGCCGACGATGTCGAGCCCGTCGAGATCGCGGAATTCGGTGCCGCCAAGCTTCTTCAGTTCGCCACCGAACACCAGATGCAAAAGCTGTTTCTTTCCGTCTTCCGCGGCCATGTCGGTCCTTCACATATCGTGAGTTTGTGACAGGTCTAGACCAAAGTCGCCGACTTTGGAACCTTAGAGCCTGATGAATTCATCTCGCTCAGGAAAGCGCTTTCACGCATCCAGCGCGGCGATGACGCCGGCGAGCACGGCCAGCAGTTCGCCACTGCCGGCGGCGAGCGCGCCGTGACGGGTCACCTCGCCGGCATAGAGCGGCGCGCGGCCATGCTGGTCGAGCAACTGGCCGCCGGCCTCGCGCAGGATGAGATCGGCGGCCGCAATGTCCCAGTCATGCGCGTTCGGCTTGACGAAAGTGGCATCCAGCGCGCCATTGGCGATCATGGCCAGTCGATAGGCGAGCGAAGGACTGTAAGGCGCGCGCTTCATCCGCGCCTGCCATTCGGCAGGCATCAGGTCGGTCAACTGCTTGAGCCCGGAAATCTCGGCCGTGTCCGCCAGCTTGCGCACCGCAATCCGCTTGCCGTTGCGGAAGGCGCCCTGACCGGGCAGCGCCCAATAGGTCTCCTCCATCGCCGGACATTCCAGTACGCCGGCCAACGAGCGGCCATGCTCGACGACGGCAACGCTGACGCACCAGGTGCGCTGGCCCTCCAGGAACCCGCGCGTGCCGTCGATCGGATCAACGACGAAGGTGCGGCGTGCCGAAAGCCGAACCGGATCGTCGACTGTTTCTTCAGACAGCCAGCCATAATCCGGCCGCGCCGCCAGCAGCGTTTTGTGCAGAAAGGCGTCGGCGGCGTGATCGGCCTCGCTGACCGGCGATGTGCCGCCCTTCATCCAGACTTGTGGGCTGTTGCCGAAGTAGCGCATGGCGATGACACCAGCCTCGCGGGCGGCATCGCGCAGCAGCTCCAAATCCTCGGTGGCGCCGGCAGTGGTCAGGTCATGCTCCGGCAAGGGTCATCCCTTCGATCAGGAGCGTTGGGGCGGCGGTGCCGAAATTGCGGTCAAGATCGCTTGCCGGCACCATGTTGAGGAACATGGTCTTCAGGTTCGAGGCGATGGTGACCTCGGCGACCGGATAGGCCAGTTCACCATTCTCGATCCAGAAGCCCGAGGCGCCACGGCTGTATTCGCCGGTGACCATGTCGACGCCCTGGCCAAACACCTCGGTGACATAGAACCCGGTCTTGAGCGATTTGATCAGCTCTTCCGGCGAGCGCTCGCCGGGCTCAATGGCGAGATTGGTGGAGGATGGCGAGACGGAAGAGCCGCTGCGCGCGCCGCGCCCGTTGGTGACGAGGCCAAGCTCGCGCGCGGCCGATGTCGACAGGAACCAGTGATTGAGCACGCCCTTCTCGACCATCAACAGCTTTTTCCCCTCGACGCCTTCGCCGTCGAATGGACGCGAGGCCTGGCCACGCCGCCTGAGCGGCTCGTCGGTGACGGTGATGGCGGATGCGGCCACCTGCTTGCCCATCATGTCGCGCAGGAACGAGGTCTTGCGCGCGACCGAGGCGCCGTTGATGGCGCCGCCAAGATGGCCGGCGATGCCGCGCGCGACGCGCGGATCGAACACCACGTCGACCGGCCCGGTCGCCGCCTTGCGCGCCCCGACCCGACGCACCGCGCGTTCGCCGGCCTTGCGGCCGATATCCTCGGGTGTATCCAGATCGGCAAAGTGCTGGCGCGAAGAGAATTCGTAGTCGCGCTCCATGCCGGTGCCCTCGCCGGCAATGACGCTGGCCGAGCGCGAAAAACGCGAGCCGACATAGTGGCCGAGGAAGCCGTGCGAGGTGGCCAGAACCAGCCCGCCCAGGCCCGCACTGGCGCTGGCGCCGGCCGAATTGGTCACGCCCTTGACGGCAAGGGCTGCCGCTTCCGTCGCAAGGGCTGCTTCCTTCAACTGGTCGGCCGACACTTCGGTGGCATCGAACAGGTCGAGATCGCGCGTCTGTTTGGCGAGCAATGCCGGGTCGGCGAGCCCCTGGTAAGGATCCTGCGGCGACACTTTCGCCATCGCGACGGCACGCTCGGCGAGCATCTTCGGATCCGAGGCCGCCGTCGCCGAGACACTCGCCACCCGGCCGCCGACAAAGACGCGCAGCGCGACATCCTCGCTCTCGGACGATTCGGTGCCCTCGACCTTACCGAGACGCACCGACACACCGGTCGAGCGGCCTCGCACTGCCACCGCGTCGGCGGCATCGGCGCCGGCCTTTTTGGCAGCCTCGACCAGAGCCGCGACGCGGTCGGTCAATTTTGCTGCGTCTGATATATCGGTCATGCCTGAAATCCTGCTGGTGCGGCCGACGTCCGGTCGTTGCCCACCCATCTATTGTTCCGGTCCAGCTTGTGCAATGGCATAGGCTTCAATCAAAATGCAGGGTTGAGGGTTCAAACCGCGAACCCCGCGACGCATAACCAGTCGGCAGCCCTGTTCGGAGCATTTTCGATGACGCCTTTCCATCTAGCCTTCCCGGTCCGTGATCTCGATGAAACCCGCGTTTTCTATGGCGAGGTGCTGGGCTGCGCGATCGGCCGCTCGTCGGCGACCTGGGTGGACTTCGACCTGTTCGGCCACCAGATGTCGGCGCATCTGCGGCCGCAGGCAGCACAAGCCCCCAGTGACGGCAAGGTCGACGGCATCACCGTGCCTATCCCGCATTTCGGCGCTGTGCTGCTGATGGAAGACTGGCAGCGCCTGGCGACGCGGCTGGAGGCGTGCGACGACATCGACTGGCTGGAACGGCCGATGGTCCGCTTCAAGGGCGAACCCGGCGAACAGGCGACGCTGTTCATCCGCGACCCCTCGGGCAATGCGCTGGAATTCAAGGGCTTCCGCTCGTTGGAGCAGGTTTTCGCGCATTGAACGGGTCAGGAACGGCTACCGAGTGATTCAGGGCGCCGCGACCGGCGTCCAGATGACGTCCTCGATCTTCTGTGCGCCGGTCGCCAGCATCGCCAGCCGGTCGAAGCCGAGCGCGATCCCGCTGGCCTGCGGCATGATGGCTAGGGCGGCGAGGAAATCCTCGTCCAGCGGATAGCGCTCACCGTAGATGCGCTGTTTCTCATCCATCTCGATGACAAAGCGCCGGCGCTGCTCCTCGGCATCGGTCAGTTCGCCAAAGCCGTTGGCGAGTTCGACGCCGCAGCAATAGAGCTCGAAGCGCTGGGCAACGCGCGGGTCGATCGGGCTCGGCCGCGCCAGCGCCGCCTCGGCGACAGGATATTCGCACAGGATGGTCGCCCGCCCCTGCCCGAGGAACGGTTCGACCTTCTCCACCATCACCCGGCTGAACAGGTCGGCCCAGCTGTCGTCGGGTGCGGTGCGCAGGCCGGCCCGGGTCAAGGCGGCGTACAGCGCGTCGCGGTCGGTGCCGCCGTCGGCGGCGACCGTAGCCAGCAAATCGATGCCGGAATAGTGGGTGAAGGCATCCGCAACCGTTAGCCGTTCCGGCTCGGCGAACGGATCACAGTCTCGGCCGCGGAAGGAAAAGCGCGTCGCCCCTGCCCTTGTCGCGGCCAGCGCCAGAAAGGCGGCGCAATCCCGCATCAGGCTCTCATAGCCTTCGCCGACCCGGTACCATTCGAGCATGGTGAATTCGGGATGGTGCAAGGGGCCGCGCTCGCGGTTGCGGTAGACCGGACCGAAGCTGAAGATGCGCTGCTCGCCGGCGGCAAGCAGCTTCTTGCAGGCGAATTCCGGCGAGGTGTGGAGATAGAGCGGCGACCGCGCGTCGTCCGGCCCTATCGCTTCCGTGGCGAAGGCCGCCAGATGCGCCTCGTTGCCGGGCGAGACCTGCAGGGCCGCCGTTTCCACCTCGACGAAATCATGGGCGGCGAACCAGTCGCGCAGGCTGGCGGCGATGGCATTGCGCAGCATCAGCCGCGGGCGGCGGTCGGCATGGACATGCGGCGTCCACCAGGGTGAAGCTTCGGTCATGGGGCCCAGATCATGGTGGAGGGGGCTGGCGGCGGCGGCCAAGATGCGGTAGGCCCCCATCCAGCGCCGCACAAGCCGGCAAACGCCAATCAACTATCGCAGGATTTAAAACCGTGGTGAAAGTCATCGCCAGTTCGCTCCGCAAAGGCAATGTCGTCGAAAAGGACGGCAAGCTTTATGTGATCCTCTTTGCCGAAAACATCCATCCAGGCAAGGGCACGCCAGTGACGCAGCTCGACATGCGCCGCATAGGCGACGGAGTGAAGGTTTCGGAGCGCTACCGCACCACCGAACAGGTGGAGCGCGCCTATGTCGAAGAGCGCGAGCACACCTTCCTCTATCGCGACGGCGAAGGCTTTCACTTCATGAACCCGGAAACCTACGACCAGGTAGCGGTGTCGGAAGCCGTGGTCGGCGACATGGCGCCTTACCTTCTGGAAGGCATGGCCGTGCAGTTGTCACAGTTCAACGGCATTGCCATTTCATTGGTGCTGCCGCAGCGCGCTACCTTCGAAGTGGTCGAAACCGAGCCGACGACCAAGGGACAGACGGCCTCCTCATCCTACAAGCCGGCCGTGCTGTCCAACGGCGTGCGCACGCTGGTGCCCCCGCACATCGCGCCGGGCACCCGCGTGGTGGTGATGACGGCCGATGGGGCTTATGTGGAGCGGGCCAAGGACTGAGGGGCTGCTGTCACGTGGGATGGCTGCCTCGCAGCCGCCGCCCTCCGATAGCTCATGGGCGGCTTGAGGCGGCGATCGCGGGATAGTCGGTATAGCCAGCGGAGCCGCCGCCATAGAGCGTCGCCGAGTTGAATTCCGTCAGCGGAGTGCGCGTCTTCAGCCGTTCCACAAGGTCAGGATTGGCGATGAACGGGCGCCCGAAGGCGAACAGGTCCGCCTTGCCCTCGGCGAGCCGCGACGCCGCGAGTTCGAGGTCATAGCCGTTATTGGCGACATAGGTATTGTTGAAGCGCCGGCGGAGCGATCCGAAGTCGAACGGCGCGACATCGCGCGATCCGCCCGTGGCGCCCTCGACGACATGGATATAGACGATGCCCAAAGCGTCGAGTTGATCGACGATATAGTCGAACTGCGCCTGGGGGGCACTGCTCGAGACGCCGTTGGCGGGCGAGACGGGCGAAATCCGGATGCCGGTGCGCTCTGCGCCGATCTCCTCGACCACCGCAGTCGCAACCTCCAGCATCAGCCGGGCGCGGTTCTCGACCGATCCGCCATAAGCATCGGTGCGGACATTGGCACCGTCCTTGGCGAACTGGTCCAGCAGATAGCCGTTGGCGCCATGAATCTCGACGCCATCGAAACCGGCCTCAATGGCGTTCGCGGCTGCTTGCCGGAAATCGTTGACGATCCCCGCAAGCTCGTCGAGCCCCAGCGCGCGGGGCTCCGAAACCTCGACAAAGCTGTTGTTCACGAACGTCTTGGTCGCGGCCCGGATTGCTGAGGGCGCCACGGGCGCGGCGCCGTTCTCCTGCAGATCGACGTGCGAGACGCGGCCGAC
This sequence comes from Mesorhizobium sp. M0276, assembly GCF_040321755.1. NCBI lineage: Bacteria > Pseudomonadati > Pseudomonadota > Alphaproteobacteria > Hyphomicrobiales > Phyllobacteriaceae > Mesorhizobium > Mesorhizobium sp. M0276. The sequence goes on from NZ_JAMYSC010000031.1 coordinate 23,493, forward strand.
GTGCCAGAGCTGCAGGAAGATACGCCCGCCCTTGGCGTGCACGGCTGTCGTGACCTTGCGCCAGCCGTCGATCTGAGCCTGGGAGTAGATGCCGGGCGTGTCTTGGTAACCTTGTCCCTGCCGCGAGATCTGCGTGGCCTCGGAGATCAGCAGGCCGGCGGAGGCCCGCTGGCCGTAATACTCGGCGACAAGATCGCCCGGAACGAAGCCCGGGCCAGCGCGATTGCGTGTGAGGGGCGCCATGACGATACGATTGGAGAGCGTCAGCGAGCCGAGAGAATAAGGCTCAAAAAGTGCTTTGTTGGTCATAGGTCACCTTGTTTGTCCCCGCCGCGACGAGGTCGTTATCAGATGGATTCATTGGTGCTCAGGCGACCTTGCGGTACCGCTCAGCGGGATGTTCGTTCCGATAGTTCGGAAGCATGGCCTGGCGCGCAGCCTGAAGCGCGTCCCACTGACCGGCATCGGGAAGTGGCGGGATGGTCACCGGTTCGCGGCGGTCAAAGCCGACCAGCGCCGCGTCAACCAGATCGTCCACCTCCATGACGTTGGAGAGCGTGTTGATGTCGGCGCCGACGTGGCCCCAGATCTCGGTTCGCGTCGTGGCGGGTAGCACGGCTTGGACGTAGACGCCCGTCGGCTCAAGCTCGAGGCTGAGCCCCTGCGACAGGAACAGCACGAAGGCTTTGGTTGCGCCGTAGACCGTCATGCCGAACTCCGGCGCCAACCCGACCACGGAACCGATGTTGACGATCGCCCCTGCACCTGCCTTCGCAAGTCGTGGGGCGATGGCGCTGGCAAGTCGCAGAAGCGCGGTCGTGTTGAGCGCAACGAGCCGGGCGACGTCATTGGTGCTCTGCTCGATGAAGCTTCCGCCGATGGCTGTTCCGGCATTGTTGACGAGAATCCCGATGCGGGCGTCATCGCGCAGCCTCGTCTCTACCGTTGCAAGCTCGGCAGGCTGCGTAAGATCAGCCTGGATGATGTCGATCGCAACGCCAGTTTCCTGACGGAGCCGGGCTCCCAGTGCCTCCATTCGTGCCACGTCACGGGCAACCAGCACGAGGTCGTGTCCGCGGCGGGCGAACCGTTCGGCATAGGAAGCGCCGATGCCCGTGGAGGCGCCGGTGATGAGGACTGATGGAATGGTGGTCATGGCATTGCTCTTTTCTCTGATGGAACCTATATTCATGACGATCATCATGATTGCTGCTAAATATGATGGGCATCATGTAAATGTCAACGGGGCCGACGGAGAATTTTGAAATGAAGGTCAGTCGAGAGCAGATGGCGGAGAACCGTCACCGGATATTGGATGCGGCCAGCCGACTGTTTCGCGAGAAGGGGTTCGACGCGGTCAGCGTGGCGGAAGTAATGAAAGCCGCCGGGCTCACCCATGGCGGCTTCTATGGTCATTTTAGTTCGAAGGACGACCTGATCGCGCAGACCCTTGCCCACGTCCTCGCCGCGGACTCAGGTGGAGGGAGCGATCTTCGCGCTTATGTGGCGTCCTATCTTTCGCCCCGTCATCGCGACAACGCCGCCGGCGGCTGTCCGACGGCGGGTCTTGCCGCGGCTGTCCGCCATCAGACCCCGGCTGCCCGCTCAGCCATGACAGAGGGCCTTCGATCGCAGATCGACCATATTGGCAAGGCGCTCCCGAAGCTGGATGCGGCGGACAGACGCCGCGCGGCGATCGGAAGCTTTGCGGCGATGGTGGGGGCAGTGATCCTCGCCCGGGCGATCGACGATCCCGCGCTCTCGGATGAAGTGCTTGAGCAGACGCGTGCCTGGGTCGATGCCGGGATCAGCCAAGTGTCTGCCAGCTAGCTAGGTGGTCTGCGGCAGGAGTGCTCTTGTCGAGAGCAATGCGGCTATCGTCGGTGGTTGGGTGGCTATCTTGCAGAATATCGCACCGCAGCGTGCAATCGGCGGGATTGGCGGACCAAGAGGGTTTCGACCTTCCCTGTTGAGGCAATGAGATGGAAGAGCAACTGCCTAGAGGGTTGGGCGAAGAGCTCATCGAGCACGACGAAGCCGAGCCGGCCCAGCTTGCTAAGCAGCAGGGTTGCTCCGCGCAGTTTCTGTCGACGAGTCTCAGGCCCCTGTCAACGCACCGTGGACGAGTGCGCGCAGCTCTTTGCGCACCGGAATGGCGCTTGAAGGCAGCAGTTGCGTGAAGAGAATGACAACCATGTCGTCGACCGGGCTTACCCAGAAGAAGGTGCCTGCCGCCCCGCCCCAGCCATAGTCGCCGACTTGCGCCGAAATTTGTGCCTTAGCCGGATCGAGGACAACAGAGCCCAACAGACCGAACCCGACGCCGTCAAACTGGGTTTCGGCCCAAACTTCGGTTGCCATCGAGGCAAGATCTCCCGGTAGGTGATTGCACGCCGCCAATCTCAAAGTGCGGGGACTGAGGATGCGTTCGCCGTTGAGTTCACCTCCAGCCCGCAGCATTTCGGTGAACCGCCAATAGTCGTCGATGGTTCCGACGAGCCCGCCTCCGCCGCAGAACGTATCAACCTTGCCTTGCCGCCACTCTGAATCCTCGGGCGCTTCGCGCAATGCCATGCCGCCAGCCGTAGCCTCATAGAGCGGGGGAAAACGGCTGATCTCAGACTCCGGCACAGAGAAGCCGGTGTCGGTCATGCCGAGGGGCTCGAAGATGCGGGTCGCGAAGTACTTGTCCAGCGTCATTCCGGAAACGACTTCCACGATTCGGCCGATGACATCGGACCCGGTGCTGTATTGCCATTTCGTGCCCGGCTCCCATTCCAATGGCAGCTCGGCGATCCTGCGCACCATTTTGTCGAGCCCACCGTAAGCAAGGGCGAGGCCGAGTTTTTCCTTGGCATAAGCTTCACCGAGCAGTCGGGGGTTCGTAAAAAGGCTTAGGCCAGATGTGTGGGTCAGCAGATGATGGATCGTCATCTTCGTCTTGATGGGCACTGTCTGGTCCAGCGACGTTGCGCCCGGTATCAGAAGTTGCCTGTTTTTGAATTCCGGCAGGTAAGCTTCGACCGGATCGTCGAGATGCAGACGCGCCTCCTCGTACAGCATCATCAGCGCGACGGCGGTGACAGGTTTGGTCATCGAGTAGATGCGGGCGATGAGGTCGCGCTGCCAAGGCCGCTTGGCTTCGACGTCGGCGTGCCCGGCGCAGTCGAAAAAGGCGAGTTCTCCATGTCGCGCGATGAGCACCGCACCACCCGGCCAGCGCCCTGTGTCGGCATATCGCTGCATCCACCGCTTCAGTCGCGCCAGCCGCGCCTTGTCGAAGCCAAGGTGTGCAGGATCACGAACTGGTTCGCCACCAAATTGACTCATCGCGCAAATGTCCTGTAGCAGGCGAAGGCCCTTTGGACAATCCTGCGCGCTCCCCGCATTATTGCCAATAGTTGACTGCTTGACCTCCAGTGAAGCTGCAGACGACGTCTGCTCTCAGGAAGCCCAAATGCGATCCCTACGGCAAACTTGCGGCGCCTTGCCGCCGTTCGGCCGTGAACTCGCCTATGGCCGCATCGGGTCAAATGCGACCGTTCCCAGCCTTTTGTTCGCTTAGGCCAGGTCCGCAAGCAGAACAGGCGTCAGCCTTACCGGCACGCCACCATCTTCACCCGATCAGTTTTCCCCGCCTCGCTTTGACGGCGGCATCAGCCCTCGCCTCCATAGCCTTCTCCACCTGCCGCTTCAGCTCGTCCTTGATGTCAGCCGTCTCGTTCATCAACGCCTCGATCTTCAGGAAATCGAGCACGCGGTATTTCGAAACCGCCGGGCGGACCAGGATGTCGGGGCGGCATTGCTTCAGCTTGTTGGCGATGATCGACTGCATCATCAGCTGCGTGGCGCCGTCAGGCCGGTTGAGGTCAATGCGTGTCTTTGGCATTGGCATAAACGACAAAGCGCCGCGCTATTTTTCACGAAGCGTGTCGCAGGCAGGCCGCGCGGTTCGTCCTTTGACCAATGAAGGAGAGCGCCATGCGAAAACTTATCGTCACCGAATTTATCAGCGTCGATGGCATAGCCGAGGTCGAGAAGCTGCCCAGTGTGACCTGGAACGACGAGATGAACAGGTTCAAGGAGGACGAACTTGCCGACAGCGGCGCCATGCTTTTGGGGCGCGCGACCTATGAGATATTTGCCGGCTCATGGCCCAAGGAAACCGGAGATTTTGCCGGCCGGTTCAACGCGCTGCCGAAATATGTCGCGTCGACCAGTTTGAAGGTGCTCGACTGGAAACCGGCCGAGTTACTCACGGGACCCCTGCCGGACGCGGTGAGGACGCTGAAGCAAGGCAATGGCGGCAACATCTATGTGCATGGCAGCCTCAGCGTCGCGCAGGAATTGCTGCGCCATGGCCTGGTCGACCGCGTCAGGCTGCTCAGCTATCCCGGCGCCGTCGGCCAGGGCAAGCCGCTGTTTCCAGTCGGCGAGCCGATCTCGCTCGAACTGGTTTCCGCCAAGCCATTCAACAACGGCGTGGTGGCGCTGGAGTATGCGCTGGCGGCGGCGAAATCGTAAATCGGTTGGAGCCTCTTTCCTTCCAGATCGAATCTGGGGGATGCACCCTCACCCGATCAGCTTTCCCCGCCTCGCTTTGACGGCAGCGCCAAGCCGCGCCTCCATAGCCTTCTCCACCTGCCGCTTTAGCTCGTCCTTGATGTCAACCGTCTCATTCATCAAGGCGTCGACCTTCAGGAAATCGAGCACCCGATATTTCGAAACCGCCGGGCGGACCAGGATGTCGGGGCGGCATTGCTTCAGCTTGTTGGCGATGATCGACTGCATCATCAGCTGCGTGGCGCCGAATATCAGGTCGACGGTGGTCGGGTGCTTGCGGTCGAGCTCTACCGGCGCGCCGACGACGTCGACGCCAATGATGATGTCGGCGTCGTTCTCGATCAGGTCGAAGGGCACGGGGTTGTAGATGCCGCCGTCGATCAGCAGCCTGCCGTCGCGCATGACCGGGCGGAACACGGCGGGTATGGCCGCTGACGCCGCCAGTGCCGAGTGCAGGTCGCCATCGTCGAAGACGGCCAGCTTGTGGCCGAAATAGTCCGTCGCCGTCACCTTCAACGGGATTTTGAGCTCGGCGAAAGTTTCGGGAATGACTTCGGGCAGAAAAGCCTTGAGTATCCGTTCGACGTTGAATTGGCTGACGCGGACCTGCATGGCTTCTGCGATCGTGCCCGGCCTCGCCCGCCACATGCGGCTCGCCACTTCAGCGCGGCGGCCCAGGATCGAGCGGGCATAGTCGTGGATGTCCTTGCCGGTCATTCCGGCGGCCATGCCGGCGCCCATGATGGCGCCGATCGACGAGCCGGCAATCGCCACGGGCTTGATGCCCAGTTCGTCCAGCGCCTCGATGACATGGATATGCGCCAGCCCGCGCGCACCGCCGCCGCCGAAGGCGATGCCGAAGGTCGGGCTCATCCCTTGCCGGCCCCTGCCAGTTTCGGGCCGATGACCATGATGGTCGGCTCTGTGGTCAGCAGCTTTTTCGCCGCCGCCTTGACCTGGTCGAGCGTCACCGCGTTGATGTAGCTCGCGCGGCGCTGCATGTAGTCGATGCCGAGACCGTCGAGTTGCAGCTCGACCAGCGTCGAGGCGATGGCACTCGACGAGTCCAGGTTATTGATGGCGTAGGCGCCGATCATGTATTTCTTGGTCGCCGCCAGCTCCGCTTCGGTCGGACCTTCATCGGCCAGTTGCTTGACCACATCGCGGACGACACCCAGCGTCTCGGCCGCCCGGTCCGAGCGGGTCCCGGTGCTGACGATCAGCGCATTGGCGTGGTCCTGGTTGATCAGCGAGGAGTTGACGCTATAGGCCAGCCCGCGCTTTTCGCGCACCTCCTGGAACAGGCGCGAGGTGAAGGTGCCGCCGCCGAGGATCTCGTTCATCAGCACGGCGGGAAAGAAATCCGCCGCCTTGCGCTTCACTCCGGGATAGGCGAGTTGCAGGGAGGTCTGGGGCAGGTCGTAGTCGACCTCGACATGCTGCGCCAGCTTGGGATCGATATCGGCCACCGGGCTCAGCGCCTGGTTTTGCGGCAGGCCGCCGAACACCATGTCGAGCTTCTTCTTCAGCGTCTCGGGGTCGATGGCGCCGACCACGGCGACATGCAGCCCGCCGCGCGCGAACACCGCCCTATGCAGGGCTTTCAGGTCGTCCGGCTTGATGGTGGCGATGCTCTCCCTGGTGCCCTCGTCCGAGCGGGAATAGGGGTGGTCGCCGTAGAGTGCCCGCGCCCATTTGCTCTGCGCGACAGTATCGGGGTCGTTCTCGCCGGCGATGATGCCGGACAGTATCTGAGCCCGGATGCGATCGATCGGCAACTGGTCGAAGCGCGGCTCGTTGACCGCCAGCCGCAGGAGGTCGAACGCCTCGTCGCGCTGCTCGGCCAGCATGCGCATCGAGCCGTAGGTGCCGTCACGGCTCTCTTCGAAACTCATCTCGGCACCGGCATCGTCGAGCTTGATCTGGAAGTCTTCCGAGTCGAGCGGCCCGGCACCTTCGTCGAACAGGCCGGTCATCAGGTTGGCCAACCCTTCCTTGCCCGGCGGATCCTGCGTCGAGCCGCCGCCGAAGACGAAGCGGATGGCGACGATCGGCACGGAATAATCCTCCACCAGCCAAGCGGTGATGCCCTTTGGCGAGGTGACGGACTGGATGTCCATGGCGCGTGCCGTAAGTGCCGGCAGGATCAGGAAGACGATGGAGAGGAAGAGCGTTGCGATTGCGGCGAGCGCTCTGCCTTCTCCCCTTGTGGGAGAAGGTAAGGGCGCGCCGGCGTGCATCGCGTTCGTGTTCGTCATCGAATCAATTCCCCGCCTGTTGCTGCGGCAAGAGATAACCGGTCGTCGACCGGGCAAGCACCAGATAGCGCGCGGCGACGGCCTTGACGTCTTGGGCGGTGACCTTGCCGATGCGATCCGGCCATTGCTGGACGTCCTGCACATTGCCGCCGGTGGCCAACGTCGAGCCGTAGATGTTGGCCATGGAATCCTGCTTGTCGCGGGCAAAGACCATCGACCTGATATAGCGGTCCTTGGCCTTTGCCAGCTCCGAGGGCGTCACGCCATCCCTGACGATGCGAGCCACCTCGGCATCGACCGCCGCCTCGAGATCGACGAGCTTGGCATCGCCGCGCGGCGAGCCGTAGATGGTGAAATTGGTGTCGTCGAGCATGGTGCCCTGGAAATAGGCGCCGGCGTTGGAGGCGATGCCTTGCTGCACGACGAGGGCCTGGTAGAGCCGGCTGCGGTTGCCGCCGCCGAGGATTTCCGCCAGCAGATCGAGCGCTTCCGCCTCGCCCGGCTTGCCCGAATGATAGGACGGCACCACCCATTGGGTGGAAAAGCTCGGCACGCTGACGCGGGCATCGGCGAGCGTTACCGTGCGCCTGGTGTTCTGCTCCGGTTCCACCGGGCGGATGCGCGGCGGTAAATCGGGGCCGCGCGCGACCTTGCCATAGGTCTTTTCGGCAAGCGTCCGCACCGTGTCCGGTTCGACATCGCCGGCCACGATCAGCACGGCGTTGTTGGGCCGGTAGTATTTGTCATAAAAGGCGGTGGCGTCGGTGCGGTTCAGCTGCCGCATTTCCTGCATCCAGCCGATGACCGGGATGCGATAGGGCTGGTTCTGCCACAGCGTGGCGTCGACCTCCTCGTCCAGCACGGCCTCGGGATTGTTGTCGATGCGCGAGCGGCGCTCCTCAAGGATGACGTCGCGCTCGGTTTTGATCACATCGTCGGTGAGGATGAGATTGCGCATGCGGTCGGCCTCGAAGCTCATCATCAGCTCGAGCGCCGACGGCACAACCGTCTCATGGAAGGCCGTGTAGTCGTAAGAGGTGAAGGCGTTGTTGGAGCCGCCGATGTCGGAGACGGCGCGGTCGAACTCGCCGGCCGCATGATGGGTCGTCGCCTTGAACATCAGGTGCTCGAAGAAATGGGCAATGCCGGACTTGCCCGGCGGCTCGTCGGCGCTGCCGATCTTGTACCAGACCATATGGGTGACGATCGGTGCGCGGTGGTCGGGAATGACGACGACCTCCATGCCGTTGTCGAGCAGGAAATCCGTGACCTTGAACGTGGCTGGAATCGTATCGGGCAAGACGAGGCTCTCGGCCAGCGCCGGGCCGGTCATGACGAAAGCCAGCGAGGTCGCCAGCAGAGTCCCGCGCAGCCATTCAGCCCTAGATGTCATCAACGGCTCCGATTTCCTTGGCAGACGATAGGCAGGGCATGAACCACAAGCAAAGTGAATTGTTGGCCATCTTGCCGTCAAAGGCGGCGGCAAAGAGGCCGGGCGTCAAAAGCTATCAGCCCGCCTCGATGAAGCGGATCACCGTCTCGCCGTAACTGCGCTCATCCAGCACGGAAAAGCCGGGGCCTGGCTCGAAGGGCGCCACTGCGGCCTCCTCGACCACGCACAGCGCGCCGGGACGGAGCCAGCCGCCGGCCTTGGCCGACTGCAGGGCACGCTCGCCAAGACCCTTGCCGTAGGGCGGGTCGGCGAAGACGAGGCCGAAGGGCGCAAGCGTGCCAGCCTCGCCGAGGCCGGTGGCATCACGGCGGAAGATCTTGGTACGGCCGGTCAGGCCGAAGGCCTCGACATTGTCGCGGATCAGGCCACGGCCTTCGGCCGACTCCTCGATGAAGACGCCGTAGGACGCACCGCGCGACAGTGCTTCGAGCCCGAGCGCACCGGTGCCGGCGAACAGGTCGAGCACGCGCGCTCCGTCGAGTTTCTCCGCGAAGCGATGCGCCAGCACGTTGAAGACGGCCTCGCGGGTGCGATCGGTCGTCGGACGGATGGCGCTTGAGCGAGGCGTCGCCAAGGGACGCCCGCGAAACTCACCGCCGACAATTCTCATCTCGCTTTGGGCCTCATTTCGTTCTGGGACCCTTCGGGCCGCCGCGCGGCCGCTCGCCGCCGCCCGGCTCGCCTCTCGGCTTGCCGAATGGCTTTGCGCCGGCCGGTTTGCCATAGGACGGCTTGAACGACGCCTTGCGCGTCTTGGCGTCAGCGGCCTTGGCCGCATCGGCTTCAGCCCTGCCCTTGCCGATCGGCCGCGCGCCCGGCGCCATCCAGACATTGGCCTTGCGCTGGCCGGGCGGCTCGATCGGCCGCTGCTCGCGCTCGGATTTCTTGCCACCGGGCTTGCCGCCAAAAGCACCACGCGGTTTGTCGCCAAAGCCGCCGCGCGGCTTGTCGCCAAAATTGCCGCGGGGTTTGTCGCCAAAGCTGCGCTCGGGCCGCGGGCCGCGTTCGCCGAAACTCTTTTCCGGTCCGGAGCTTCTGTCGGGACTGGTCGATAGCTTGCCCAGCGCCTCGTCGCGGCTGCCTTCGCGGCGTTTGCGGTTCTTGATCAAGCCGCCCTCGCCAATCGGACGGCGCTCGCCGTCACGGGTGAATTTCGGCCGTTCCGGCTCCGGCTCGCGGATTTCGGTGCGACGCACCGGCTTGTTGGAAAACGGCTTGGTGACCTCGGCGTCGAAATTGGCGCCGGATTCCTCGACCAGGCGCTCGCCAAGCTGGTCGCGCAGCACCCTGCCCTTAATCTCCAGCACATGGCCCTCGGCGAGGTCATCGAGCTGGAACGGACCGTAGGAGATGCGGATCAGCCGCGTCACATCAAGGCCGAGCGAGCCGAGGATGTTCCTGACCTCGCGGTTCTTGCCCTCGCGCAGGCCGATCGTCAGCCAGGCATTGGTGCCCTGCTCACGATCGAGCGTCGCTTCGATGGCGCCGTAAAAGACGCCGTCGACGGCAATACCTTCGCGCAGGCCGGCAAGCGCGCTCTCCTCGACCTTGCCGTGGACGCGTACGCGGTAGCGGCGCAGCCAGCCGGTGGCCGGCAGTTCGAGCACGCGCGAAAGGCCGCCATCATTGGTAAGCAGCAGCAGCCCTTCGGTGTTGATGTCGAGCCGGCCGATGGTCATCAGCCGCGGCAGTTCGGCGGGCAACACGTCGAAGACGGTCTTGCGGCCCTCGGGATCGCGGTTGGTGGTGACGACGCCGGCCGGCTTGTGGAACAGGAACAGTCGGGTGCGCTCGATCGGCGGAATCTCCATGCCGTCGAGATGGATGATGTCATCAGGCATCACATTGAAGGCCGGCGACGTCAGGGCGCGGCCATTGACCTTGACGCGACCGGCGGCGATCAGTTCCTCGGCATCGCGGCGCGAGGCCAGACCGGCGCGCGCCAGCCGCTTGGCGATGCGTTCGCCTGCCTCTTCCGTCGCTTCCGCGGAATGCGGGCGCGGCCTGAAGCCGGCGCCGGATGCAGTTTGCGGCCGATCGCTGAAGTCGCGCTTGGGACGATCAGCGAAATCGCGCTTCGGGCGGTCAGCGGCGTCGCGCGACGCGCGGTCGCCAAACTCACGCTTGGGACGGTCGAAGCGCTTTTCGCCGCCCCCTGCCGCTGCAGCCGGGCGGTCGCCACGAGGCGCATAGGGTTTGCGTGGCCCTTCGCGCTTCTCATAGGGCTTGCCTTCGGGGCGCGGGCCTTTGTGGAATGGTCTCTCGGCGCGCGGAGCGCCACGCTGACCGGCTTCGCGCGGCTTGTAGTCGCGTTTCGGCCGTTCGCCTTCAGCCGACATCGGCCGGTCGCCGCGCGGTGCATAGGGCTTGCGCGGCCCTTCGCGCTTTTCATAGGGCTTGCGCTCGCCTTCAGTCGCCATCGGACGGTCGCCGCGCGGTGCGTAGGGCTTGCGTGGTCCCTCACGCTTCTCAAAAGGCTTGCCTTCGGGACGCGGTCCTTTGCTGAATGGCCTGTCGCCGCCCTTGAAGTCGCGCTTCGGCCGCTCGCTCTCGGCAGCCATCGGCCGATCGCCGCGCGGCGCGTAGGGTTTCTTGGCGCCAAAGGACGGCTTGCCGCCCTTGCCGGCGGCGCCATCACGGCTGCGGGGTCCCGCTGCTTTCGAGCCGCTCCTGGCCGGACCCTTCTTGGGTCGGAATTTCTTGTCGTTGTCGTCCATGTGGCCTTTGTCCGTTTGCGCTGCTACAGCGTGGCGCATCCTCTCGGGCGCGCAACGAACGCTGTAGCACTTTGATTTGGCGCATGATCATTTCCGAAAATCGAGTCCGATTTTCGGGTTGATGCGCTCAATAACAGGATCATCAGAGTTTGTCAGGGAAAAGTGGAGACCGGTTTTCCGGCAAGACAAACGAAAACCAAGCCTGGGGTGGCGAGGAGATAATAGGAATGGACACCGCGTGACGCGACCGGATATCATGGCGATGGCGCTGAAAGAGGCGGAAGCGGCAGCCTTGCGTGGCGAAGTGCCGGTCGGCGCCGTCATCGCCTACGGCGGTACGGTCGTTGCCAGTGCCGGCAACCGCACCCGCGAGCTTGCCGACCCAACAGCGCATGCCGAGATGCTGGTCATCCGCGAAGCCTGCCGCAAGCTGTCAGCCGAGCGGCTGACCGGCCATGATCTCTATGTAACGCTGGAGCCGTGCGCCATGTGCGCCGGCGCTATTTCCTTCGCCCGGCTGCGCCGGCTATATTTCGGCGCCGCCGATGACAAAGGCGGCGCGGTGGTCAATGGCGTGCGCTTCTTCGCCTCGCCAACCTGCCACCACACGCCCGACATCTATCCGGGCATCGGTGAGACCGAAGCGGCCCTATTGCTCAAAGGATTTTTCCAGGAACGGCGCGGCTGAACCGGGCGCAAGGCCCGTCACCGGCAGGCAACGCAGACCGTCCGTTTTTAGAGCGACGGCAGCCAGTCGAACCAGCCACTGCCCTTCTTGCCCTCCGCCTCCTTCTTCAGGCGGCGTTCCTTCTTGTACTCGTCCTCGCCAAGCTCGTTCTGCGGCGCCGTGCCGGCTGCCACACGATACTGCACCGGCGGTTCGCTCAGATATTTGCGGGTGTTCGGGTCGCCCTGCTTGCTGTCGGCAAGCCGGCGCTGGATCTCGGCGGCGCGACCCTTGTCTGAATCGGCGGGGCTCCACGCCGGCGGGTGGCTCGAGCCTGAATCCGCCATTGCCTTCTTCACCGAGGCCGGGTCGGTCTGCACATCGTCGACGATCTCCGACTGGTAAGCCGGGTCGTTCTGGTGGGCGGTGGCGTCGGCGCGCAAGCGGGCGCGGCGCTGCTCGGGCGATTCGGGCCATTCGGCGCTCGCCGTCTCGATGCTGTCCTGCGGCGCCGGCAGCGCTTCCTTCTGGCCTGGCGCCGGTTTCACCAACGTCGGACGCGGCTTGTAGTCGATCTGCTCCTTGTGCTTAGGCGCGATCGAAAAGGCGCCGGTCAGATCGCCGGCCAGCTGTTCGCCGGCGGTCTTGTCGGTGCCATAGGTCGGAGAGCCCATGCAGCCGGACAAAGCCAGGCCCGATGCGACAAGCGGCGCCAGCAGCGCCAGGCGCGCATTATATCTCTCGGTCATGCCAAAAAGTCCCACTCTAGACAGCCTCTCGATTGCCACCGGTGTTATGACCGGTCCCCATCGTCCACGCACTTGCGACTGAAATCCGGCGACAATTTGTCTTCCGGAGTTTCGCGTGTTTACCTCAACCAGCCGTTAAGGGCAACGCGCGGGCGGTTTTCGTCCGCCCGGCGTGGCATTTGTGCACACATCAACCTGGCTGGCCGGCCTGTTAAAGCCGGCCAAGCGCCTTCAATTCGTGCAGCACCGCCGCATCGCGCGCCGAAACGTCGGGGAATTCCGGATCCTGACCGACATCTGCGGTGTAGCGCCAGGAGCGTGCGCATTTCACCAGGCTGCGATCCTCGGCCTTTTCGATCACCACGGCGACACCCCTGGCGTCGTCAAGCGTGAAGGCTCCCGCAGGCGCTTGCCCATGAGCGATTACCAGATCGCTGGTGATCGCCATCTCGGCCATGTCGACATCCGATATCGCCGCTTCGAGTGCCGCATCGTTGATGGTGACAACCGGCACCGCTTCCAGAGACGACCCAATCACCTTCTGGGCGCGCGCGATCTCCAGCGCGCCGGTGACGACGCGTCGCACCTGCCGCACCTTGCGCCACTTTTCGGCCAGCGCCTCGTTCTTCCAGTCCGCCGGGATTTGCGGGAACTGGTCGAGATGCAGCGAGACGGCATCCGGATGACGGTCAAGCCAGGCCTCTTCCATGGTGAAGGGCAGCATCGGCGCCAGCCATTTCGCCAGACAGTCGAAGAGATGGCGCACCACTTGCACCGAAGCCTTGCGCTTCACGCTCGACGGCGCGTCGCAGTAGAGCGCGTCCTTGCGGATGTCGAAGTAGAAGGCCGACAGTTCGACCACCATGAAATCGAGCAGTGCGCGGGTGATGCGCTTGAATTCGAAGGCGTCATAGCCCGCGCGCACGATCTCATCCAGCTCGGAGAGCCGGTGCAGCATCAGCCGCTCCAGCTCCGGCATTTTCTCCAGCGGCACCTCCGCGCCATCGTCATGGGCAAGTGTGCCCAGCATCCAGCGGATGGTGTTGCGCAGCTTGCGGTAGGCGTCGATGTTGGTCTGCAGCACATTCTTGCCGAGGCGCTGATCCTCCCAATAGTCCGTCGTCACCACCCACAAGCGCAGGATGTCGGCGCCCGACTGCTTGATGACGTCCTGCGGCACCACGGTGTTGCCAAGCGACTTGGACATCTTGCGGCCGTCCTCGTCCATGGTGAAGCCATGGGTGACGACGGTGTCGTAAGGCGCCCTGCCCGTGGTGCCGCAGCTTTCCAGCAGCGAGGAGTGGAACCAGCCGCGATGCTGGTCGGAGCCTTCGAGATAGACGTCGGCCGGCCATTTCAGATCCGGACGATCCTCCAGCGTGAACGCGTGGGTCGAGCCCGAATCGAACCAGACGTCCAGGATGTCCATCACCTGCATCCACCTGGAAGCATCGTGATTGCCGAGGAAGCGTTCCCTGGCGCCGGCGGCGAACCAGGCGTCGGCACCCTCCTTCTCGAATGCGTCCATGATGCGCTGGTTGACCGCCTCGTCCTTCAGCACATTGCCGTCGGCATCTGCGAAGACGGCGATCGGCACGCCCCAGGCGCGCTGGCGCGACAGCACCCAGTCGGGGCGCTCCTCGATCATTGCGCGGATGCGGTTCTGGCCGGCGGCGGGCACGAAACGGGTGTCGTCGATCGCTTTCAGCGCGCGGCTGCGCAGCGTCGAGCCGTCGCCGAGATCCTTGTCCATATAGACGAACCATTGCGGCGTGTTGCGGAAGATGATCGGCTTCTTCGACCGCCAGGAATGCGGGTAGGAGTGTTTCAGCCGGCCGCGCGCGAACAGCGCATTGCGCTTGATCAGCTCGTCGATGACGGCCTGGTTGGCATTGCCCTTCTTGCCGTTGTCGTCGATGACGCGCGCCGGTCCACCCTCGCGGTCCGGTCCGAAACCCGGCGCGTCCTTGGTGAAGAAGCCGCCGTCGTCGACGGTGAACGGGATGGCGCTGTCGATGCCGCGTGCGCGCAGATCCACCGCCGCATCCATCCAGGCGTCAAAGTCCTCGCGGCCGTGACCGGGAGCTGTGTGGACGAAGCCGGTGCCGGCGTCGTCGGTGACATGGTCGCCGACGAGCATCGGCACGGCAAATTCGTAGCCGCCGCTAAGCCCCTTGAACGGATGCGAAAGCGTAAGGCTTCCAAGCTCTTGCGCCGAAACACTGCGAAATCGATCCAGGGTGACCTTGGCCTTGGCCGAGGAGTCTTCGGCCAATGCATCGGCAAAAATCAGCTTTTCACCCGGCTGCGGGCCGAACGCGTTCTCGGCCGCCGTTACCTCGTAGAGGCCGTAGCTGATGCGCGGCGAATAGTTGACTGCCCGGTTGCCTGGGATCGTCCACGGCGTCGTCGTCCAGATGACGACATGGGCCTGCAGCAGATCGAGCGCTCCCTCCGTCAGTTTGGTCTCGCCCCCTTCGATTGGGCGGACGAGGCTGGCGACCGGAAACTTCACCCAGATCGTGTCGGACTCATAGTCCTGGTACTCGACCTCGGCTTCGGCCAGCGCCGTGCGTTCGACCACGCTCCACATCACGGGCTTCGAGCCGCGATAGAGCTGGCCCGACATGGCGAACTTCAACAGCTCGCCGGCGATGCGCGCCTCGGCATGGAATGCCATCGTCGTATAGGGATTCTTGAAGTCGCCGATGACGCCGAGCCGCTGGAACTCACCGCCCTGCACCGAAATCCAATGCGCGGCGAATTCACGGCATTCCTTGCGGAATTCGTTGACCGGCACCTCGTCCTTGTTCTTGCCCTTGGCGCGATACTGCTCCTCGATCTTCCATTCGATCGGCAGGCCGTGGCAATCCCAGCCGGGCACATAGTTCGAGTCATAGCCGCGCATCTGGAACGAGCGGGTGATGACGTCCTTGAGGATCTTGTTCAGCGCGTGGCCGATATGGATGTTGCCGTTGGCGTAGGGCGGGCCGTCATGCAGCACGTATTTCGTGCGGCCGGCCGCGCTCTCGCGCAGCTTGCGGTAGAGGTCCATATCCTGCCAGCGCTTGACCAGCAGCGGCTCCTTCTCCGGCAGGCCGGCGCGCATCGGGAAATCCGTTTGCGGCAGATAAAGCGTCTTGGAATAATCGATCGTTTCTTTGGTGTCGGTCATCGCTGCATCGGTCATTGGTCTGCCATGTGCATTTGCCCGGAGGCTAAGCAGCTCGGGCGTTGAACTTTACTTTTACGCATGTCGGTTGGAAAAAGCGCGAGGGCGCGCGCCAAGATTCCCGGCGGTTCCGGCGACCTTCAGGCCGCCCGGAACACCGGGCCGGTAATTCGTATCGCGATCGCGAAAAGGCGCGAAAAGCTGGTCATGGCTGGCTTTTAGCCGAAGCCAGGGCAGGAATAAAGCGCGGATTTCAGCGTCAGCCATCGTTTCCGGCTTTGTTAAAACGCGGAGGCTATCTTCGACTGGGGGTTGGTGTAGCGTATTCTGCATCAGGCAAGGCGAAGTGTTGGAGACCTCTGTGGTGAACCTATGAAGTTAGCACCGCGCAGAACCTACTGACGCGATTGGCCGCCTCTACGATAATTTGCGTAGCTCCTTCTTTCGCAGCCAACGCGTCGCAACTTATCCAGGTTGGCGATCTTGTGCTGCGCGTTCCGGACAGCGTGCGCGTGGTTTTCGACCCGGAAAACCCCGACCAAAAGCCGAGATTTGACTACAAGCAGTATTCTCCCCAGACGGCGGAACAGCCTCGTCAGGTCGACACAGTGTTTATCAAATTGGATGAACTATGGCCTATGGAGCAATGGAAACGAGGCGCTGTCCTGGCCATCGATGCCAACACACGGGCACCGAAGCTGGATCTCTTCTGCCGCAGCCCAAGCAGGGTGGGAGTTGGCCCGGACTCAAAAAAAGCCATAAGAAAAGATGGGCCGTTCTATGTTTACAAAGAGCCGCTTGCCGCAGGTGAAGTCTACATAAATGAGGGTGGCCTCACGATTTTCGGCGGGACCGCGACCAGTTGGGTCTACGAGGATCCTCTTGCAAAGATGATGCACCCAACCGAGGCAGAAAGCTATTTGTTCGGCCTAGCTCTTACGGATGTAACCAGCTTGTCGACGACGGTTGTGACCTACCAAGTCTCCGTGGAAGAAATGCCGCGCATGTTTGATACGCTGGAACGGCAGATCCGTTCCTGGCTTGTAGGACCCAATGCACAGAATTTCCTGTGGTACCATCAACGCCAAGGCGCTTGCGAGAACTGAGCGTTACATCGTGAAATCGAAGCGATAGGTAGTCGACACGCCGATCATGAACTGATTGCGGTCGCCGCGTTCCTTGACCAGGCTGGAATCGGCGGCCGGTCCCATCAGGCGCGAATATTCGCCAAACAGGCTGGCGGTCATCGGCTCGGTCACCTTCCAGGTTATGGCGCCGCCGAGGCCGGTCGATTTCAGGCCGCCACCAGGGTGATATTCGCTAAGGCCCGAGGCCACGGCTTCCTGCGCATTGACGCCATAATAGGCGTCGAAATAGTTGGCCGAGGCGAAAGAAACGCGCGGTCCGCCCGAAATCCTGAGGGTTGGCGTCACATCGTAGAAGGCGTCGGCAGCGATGTCGGCGACAAAGCCGTTGTGAGCGCGAATGCCGTGGCGAAGCTCGGCGCTGGCACGCAACCAATCGGTCGGATAAAATTCGAAGAAGCCGCCAACCTCGCCGCCCCAGCCCACCGGATCGAGGCCCTTCAGTTCATCGGCGTTGTCATCGTCACGGGAAAACAGGAACTTGCCGGTCAGGCCGGCACGGACACTGCCATCGTCGACCAGCGCCAGCGAGATGTTGTCGTTGCGCGAGGTGAAACGTGCCGCCGGTCCGGCCTTACCCAACGATATGATCGGAGAAGCGCTGAGCAGGTACTTCTTGCCGCCCTCGAAGTTCGGCGCCACCATGCCCGTGGCGCCAACTGTCAGATACCAGTCACCGGACAACCAGCTGCCCTCGCCCGCATTGGCAGCGCCCGCCCAACCGAGCAGCGCTGCGGCCAACACCAGAGAGATTTTTCCGACCGGACTCATGGCCACTCCACTAACACGACGCCCACGGCTACCGATGACAGCTTTGACGGCCGTTTGGTAAAATTTGATTTAAGCCCGAGACATCCGCACGCGGTTTGCGACGATCCCTCACTGCCGGCCATCGACTGGACGCTGACCGGCGCCAGGACTAACGTCCGGCAGCATCCCGCAGCCCTTGGTGGAGACCGCGACAATGACCCTGAATGGCGACGCCTTGAAAATCGCGATCGAACAGACCCGGACAAAATGGGGGTGGTTTGTCGCGCTCGGCGTGCTGCTGCTCATCTTCGGCGGCATTGCATTCGGCAATCTGTTCATCGCCACGGTGGCTTCGGTCTATGTCGTGGGATGGCTGATGCTGGTGGCGGGCGTCATCGAGATCGTGCATGCGTTCGGGGTCAAGACGTGGGGCCGCTTCTTCTACTGGCTGCTCAGCGGATTGCTCTATGCCGTCGCAGGCATCTTCGCTTTCAACAATCCGCTGCTTGCTTCAGCGGTGCTGACGTTCCTGCTGGCGATCGCGCTGGTCGCGTCAGGCGTGCTCAGGGCATGGGTCGGCTACAGCCACCGGCCGCAACGCGGCTGGGGCTGGGTCGTCGCGGCCGGTGTCATCAGTGCACTTGCCGGCCTGATCATCGCCATGGGCTGGCCGGTCAACAGCCTGTGGGTGCTCGGGCTCTTCCTGGCGATCGACCTGATCTTCCAAGGCTGGACCTTCATTGCCGTCGGTTTGGCGCTGAAAAGGTAGTGTCCCGTTTGCGCATGATCTGGTCCGAAAACCGGTTCCCACTTTTCGGGATCATGCTTCAAAAGGCTATGGCTGCGTCAAGGTCGGAGAGCGGTTTGACGCCGGCAAGCAGCGCGCGCGCCTCGGCTTCATCGCGCCTCATCTGCGCGACCAGCGCATCGAGCCCTTCGAACTTCACCTCGGGACGCAGGAAACCGAAGAAGGAAACCCGGCAGATCTCGCCATAGAGATCGCCGGAGAAATCAAAGACGAAGGTTTCCAGCAGCGGCGCACCATTGTCGTCGACCGTCGGGCGACGGCCGAAGCTGGCGACACCGTCGTGAAGCGTGCCGTTAGCGCGGCGAAAGCTGACGGCATAGATACCCTCCTTCAGGGCGGCTTCGGCCGACAGCCTCATATTCGCGGTCGGAAAGCCAAGTGTGCGGCCGAGTTGCTGGCCGCCGACCACCTCGCTTTCGACGGTGAAGCGATAGCCGAGCAGTCCGGCGGCCTCAGCCACCTCGCCCTCGCTCAGCAACCCGCGGATGCGGCTGGACGAGATCACCTCGGCGCCCTCGTCACGGAAGGCGTCGACGAGCGTGACGCCGAAGCCGTGACGCTCTCCGGCTGCCATCAGGTAGGCCGGACCGCCTTGACGATCCTTGCCGAAATGGAAATCGAACCCGGTCACTGAGTGGGTTATGCCAAGGTTCTTTTCCAGCACATCGGTCACGAATGCTTCTGCCGACAGCGAGGCGAAGTCGCGTGTGAACGGCTGTTCGACGAGCGCGGCAAAACCCAGCAGGGACAGGAGCCGCGCTTTCATCGGCGGCGGCGTCAGCACGAACAACGGTATATCGGGCCTGAAAATCTTGCGCGGATGCGGTTCAAATGTCAGCACCAGGGCCGGCACCCCGCGCCGCCCGGCTTCAGTCAATGCCCGCTCGAGCACCGCCTGATGGCCGCGATGGACGCCATCGAAATTGCCGATCGCCACCACGCCGCCGCGCAGGTCGGCGGGCAGCGGGGCGGTTGCGAGAATGTGTTGGAAAGCTGCCATAGTCACCTACCGCAGTCTGGGAATGACGGCCACCGGACGATATCCATGCTTTTCCAGGAAGGCCGCCAGCCTTGCCGGATCCGGTTGCAGTGCGTCGCCATAGTCGCGGGCATGGATACCGCCGGAGACATAGAGAACGTCGAAGCCATTGTCGGCGGCGCCCTTCACATCCGTCATCATTCCGTCGCCGATGGCCAGCACCTGGCCGCGCTCGACCGGCCGGCCGAGAAGCTCCACAACCTCCTTCATGGCGAGGTTGTAGATCGGCGCATAGGGTTTTCCGGCGATCAAAGTGCGGCCGCCGAGTTGGGCATAATCGCGTGCCAGCGCGCCGGCACACCAGATGAGGCGTTCGCCACGCTCGACCACGATGTCGGGATTTGCACAGATGAAGGGCAGGTTCCTGGCGCGCAGCCGCCGTAGAAGCTCGGTGTAATCCTCGGGCTTCTCAACCTCGTCATCGAATAGACCGGTGCAGACGACGCCGGACGCCTCGAATTCCTCGACAAGTTCGACGTCGAGACCTTCATAGAGGGTGAAGTCACGGTCAGCGCCGATATGGAAAATCTTGCGCGGGCCTTCGGCGATCAAATCCCGGGTCACGTCGCCCGACGTGACCACCCGGTCGTAGGCTGATAGTGGAACGCCGATCGCGTTCATCTGCGTCACGACATCGGCACTTCTGCGCGGCGAATTGGTGATCAGGACGACGGGGATTTCTACGTCTCGAGCCCTCGCAAGCGCCGAGGCCGCCACCGGGAAATGGCTCTCGCCATTGTGGACCACGCCCCAGACATCGCACAGGATTGCCGAATAGGTCTCCGACACGTCTTCGAGCGAGCCGATGATTTCAGGCGAATCCGCCATGCCATTTCCTTCAGTCATGATCACCACGAGCACCACGGCCGACGGTTCGCCGCAGCCGGTTCGGATTAGCCGAACCGCCCCGGCCTGTCACCCGCTTTCGGCGTGGTCGCGAGAGCGGTAGCGGATGCCTCGCACAAAGGAGCGCGGCGCCAATGTTTTCGCCGCTTCAGAGAGTTGTCACAGCGGCGCATTACTGCGCCGTCGGAGCCGGCATGGTTAACGAACCATCAATAAGCTGGCCGGCCTTTGAGGCATCCAGCAACATGAAATTTAGCATTTTGTCAGCATTGTCATGCCGAAAACTGGCTTCTGGGCAGGGATGCTGAAGGCGATGATCCTCAGATTCGCGCGCGACAGGCGCGGCAACTTTGCCTTGGCGACCGCCATAGCGATGCTGCCGATAATGGTCGGCGTGGCCGGCATCATGGATCTGGTGGGCACGAGCGACGACGCCGCGCAATTGCAGAACTCACTGGACGCGGCTGGGCTCGCCGTCGGCACGAAGTACTCGCCCGGCATGACGGCAGGTGATGTCCGGGCGCTCGGGCTGACATTTTTCTCGGCCAACATGAGCACCGCCGACCAGCAGGAATATTCGGGCAGCGTCTCCAACTTTTCGGCGGCAGCCAGCCGGGACGCGAGCGCCTACTACATTTCGGTTTCCTCCAGCATCAGCCGAGCAAGCTTTATCCGCGGCGCGCCGTCCTGGCCGGCTCACCGCTCCGCCTCGGTCAAACTGGAACCCGGCGCGCAAGCCTGCGTGCTGGCGCTCGATCCGCAGGCATCGGCCGCCGTGAGCCTGCAGGGCTCGACCAATGTCTCGATGACCAACTGCGTGATCGCGGCAAACTCCGATGCGTCCGATGCTGTGAACAGAGGCGGTTCCGCGCTGGTTTCAGCGGGCTGCGTCTCGACCGTCGGCGGCACTTCCGGCCTTTCGTTACCCAACGCCAATCTCACCTGTGGAACGCCGCTCGAACATCAATATGCGTCGTTTGATCCTTTGGCCGACGTCGTCCCTCCTCCCTTCACATTGTGTCTGCCGGTCCCGAACGGGAACGGCAAGACCTACAGGCTGTCACCCGGCACCTATTGCGACAAAACATTGTCGGGAAACATCACACTTGATCCGGGCGTCTACATCCTGCGCGGCACCGCCATCAAGCCCGGAGGCAACGGTAGCCTGACCGGCCAGGGCGTGACTATATTCCTCATGGAGGGCGCACAGATCTACATAAACGCCAATGAGCAGGTGAACCTTTCCCCGCCGACCAGCGGCCCCTACGCCGGCATCACCATTTTCGAGGATCGCGGGAACACGTCCGCCCTGACGCTGAATGGCGGCGCAAATTCCGTGATCAGCGGTTTCGTCTATGCGCCTGACGCTCCCATTTCCTACGCCGGCAACTCGGATATGAGCGGCCACGGCGACTGCCTGAGGCTTGTTGGCAAGACCGTGCAGATGACGGGAAACTCATCCGTCAGAACGGATTGCACGGCCGCTCTTGGAAATCGCGAGATGTATGCCAGCCGCCGTATTACTCTCGTGAAATGAGAGACGCCTCCGAACATTTGACCCACATCGTCGGCTGATCAGAGGCATCGGCAACCAACTGGCGCAACGGCTGGCGCAACCCTGCTCTTGCGCGCGCCTGCCGGGACAGGCACATCTCAACGGCTCGCGGGATCACGTACCCACGGCAGGGGAACGAACCGATGCCCGAAACCGCCAATCATCTCGCCTTCGCGCTGGTCTGCCTCGGCATGGTGCTGACGCCGGGCCCCAACATGATCTATCTGATCTCGCGTTCCCTGTCGCAAGGGCCGAAGGCCGGGCTGATCTCGCTCGGTGGCGTGGCGCTCGGCTTTCTCTTCTATGTGCTGGCGGCGGCCTTCGGCATCACCGCACTGCTGCTCGCCGTGCCCTATGCCTATGACGCGCTGCGTTTTGCCGGTGTGCTCTATCTCCTTTGGCTTGCCTGGCAGGCGGTGAAGCCGGGCGGGCGTTCGCCATTCCAGGTGCGCGAACTGCCAAGGGATAGGCCGCGCAAGCTGTTCGCGATGGGCCTGATGACCAACCTGCTCAACCCGAAGGTGGCCGTGCTGTATCTGTCGCTGCTGCCGCAGTTCATCAGCCCGGGCAAAGGCCATGTCCTGTCGCAGCTTCTGGTACTGGGCGCCACGCAGATCACGATCAGCCTCACCGTCAATGCCATCATCGCGGTGACCGCCGGTTCGATCGCCACCTTCCTCTCCGGACGGCCCTTGTGGCTGGTCATCCAGCGCTGGATGATGGGCACCGTGCTGGCGGCACTCGCACTGAAGATGGCAACCGACGCGCAGCGCTGAGAGCGCTTCGTTACATCGGCCGCCTTGTCTGCTCCGCCCGCTCCGGCTCGACCACCTTGCGGTAGAGGTGCCAGGTGGCATGACCAAGGATCGGCATGACTACGGCCAGTCCGGCGAACAGCGGGATGGAGCCGATCACCAGAAGCACGGCAACCGTCAAGCCCCACAGCGCCATCTGCAGCGGATTGGTCATGACCGCCCGCGCTGAGGTCTCGATGGCCGAAACGGCGCCGACATCGCGGTCGAGCAGCAGCGGGAAGGCAATCACGGTGGTGGCCAGCACGACCGCGGCGAAGACAAAACCCGCAGCATTGCCGGCAAGGATCAGCGTCCAGCCCTTGCTGGTCGTCAGCACCTCGCGGACGAAGCCGCCGATCGAGGACGGGGGCCGATCGCCGAACAGGCCAGTGTAGATCGACTGGGCGGTGTACAGCCACAATAGGAACAGCGCGACCAGCATCACCCCGATCACCACGATCGACGGAATCGCCGGCGAGCGGCGCACGTCAAGGGCATGCCACCAGGAGGTGTCCATGCCGAGCTCGCGCCGGCGGCTGATCTCGTAAAGGCCGATCGCGGCAAACGGCCCAACCAGCGCGAAACCCGACATCAGGGGGTAGATGAGCTGGATGGCATTGGCGCCAGACGACGTCCACCGCGTCAGGATCAGGCCGACTATGGGATAGATCAGGCACAGGAACACGTAATGCGATGGCTTTGCCCAGAAATCCTCGGCGCCGAGGCGCAGTGCATCCCAAAGGTCCGACGTGGTAATGCGCCGCACTGCTGGCTGCACGTGCATTCCACGTGCGTCCGCCATGACATGAAAGCCGGCCATAACCTTCCTCCCGTATGTCGGGGCGGTCACCGCCAGGATGGCCGCCCGGAGCTGCCACTTTTCGTTCAAGCGCTATTCTAGTCGATTTAGAGCCGCTTGTCGCCAAGTCCATGGATCGGGTTGGGTTGATTCCGGTTCTCTCCCCGGCTCGGTACCGGCATTGCAGTCGCGCGGCGCCAGGCATGGCGGCGCCGCGCGATTGAAATACCTGAAGCGCGTCAGGCAGCGAAGCGATCGATCACCTCGGCCAGCGGCACATGGCCAAGGCAGGCGCCCGAACCAGCAGGGCTTTCGCCATCCTCGACAGCCAGAGCATATCGAACCACCGGTTCGGCCTCGATGCGTCGGCGCAACCCGGCCAGCTTGGGATAGGCAGCGCCGTCGATCGCCTGGTGGAACTCCGCCCATCGGGCCACGCCAATCAGCGTGGTATCCGCCAGCGTCAGCCGATCGCCGACCAGAAAGTCCGTATCGGTGATCATCGCTTCAAGGCGGTCGTGGCGTTCTGTGACGGCCTTGCGGCCGAAGTCGCGCAAGGTCGCCTTGAGCGCCGGTTCATCCGCGGCCAGTTCCAATGCTACCCAGAGCGGGCTGAAAGCGGCGGTGAACCCGGTGTTCACGAAGGCCATCAACTGATGCATGCGGTCGGCCTGCGGCGTGCGCGGTTCGAAGCTGATGCGACGCTGCGTGTCGCGGGCTTCGAGCCACGCGGCGATGGCCATGGTCTCGGTCAGCACCGCGCCTTCGTCGGTGATCAAAACCGGTGTTTCCTGACGGCCGTTGATGCTGGCATAGGCATCGTTCTTCATCTCGGTGAGCATGTCGACGCGACACAGGCGATAGGATTGCCCGACGCGTTCAAAGGCAGCGACGAGCCCCATCGAGCTTCCCGCCGGGAAGCCATAAAGGAGGATAGGTTCCATTGTTTTCTTCCATGATTGAAGGGATCACGCCGCGCAGCGAAACTTGACCCTAAACGCTGGTCGCCCCATGTAAATTACGCACAATTCTGTAACCAGGGACCACCCATGAAAACCGTCGTCTCACGCTGCCCGATCGAAGAGACCATGCGCGTGCTCAGCGGCCGCTGGCCCACCTTGCTGCTCTATTATCTGAAGGACGGGACCAAGCGGTTCAGCGACCTGAGGCGCGACAACCCAACCGTCTCGCATCGCATCCTGGCGCTGGAACTGCGCAAGCTGGAGGACGCCGGTATCGTGCGGCGGACGGTGTATCCGGGCTATCCGTTGCGCGTCGATTACGATCTCACGGCGCCCGGCCGCAAGCTTGTGCCGCTGATCGATGCACTCGGCGCCTGGTGGGTGCATACGGAGAACGATCGGGTCGGCGGTTCCACGGAATCAAATCTCGATACCGCCGCCTAGGATCACCGATTCTACCGCGGTTTTCGCCGCCCTGCCCGGCAAAAGCCATGATCGCCACTATCTCAGGTGGGCATGACCGTTGCGAAAATCGAAAACCACTCGATCCCGAATCTGAACAGGCGCATGCTGCTGAAGGGCGTCGGCCTTGCAGCCTTGGCCGGGCTCGCCGCCTGCGGCACCGTTTCGCTGCCGGCCGGCGGAGGCGCCGGGGTTTCCTCATCCGCCACCGGCACGCTGGCCGGCATCCGCGCTTCGGCCGGACTCGCGGCGCTGGTCCCCGACCGGCAGCTCGAACAGGCCGCACTGCAGCAGGCCGGCTACATGGCGCAACGCCGTCGCATGAGCCACACCACCGGATGGGGCAAGGATTTTGCCTCGCGCGTCAAAGACAATGGCATTGCGGGTGCGGCCGCGGAGAACATCGCCGAGGGCCGTTTCGACCTGCAGAAGCTGTTCGATATCTGGGTGCATTCAGCCGGCCATCGCCGCAACATGCTAGACCCGCGCTTCACCCGTTTCGGCCTTGCCTATGCGCGCGATGGCAGCGACAGCAACCTCCGTTACTGGAGCCTCGTGCTCGGGAAATAGCAGCAGGCGTATCGCCGTCGGCCGCCGGCTTCTTCGTCAAGCTGCGCGGCGGACCAATGGCTGAGCCGTCAATCCTTGGGGTTGAGCAAGGTCTCGATGTCCCGTGCGGAGACCGGTTTGCTGAAGTGATATCCCTGCATTTCATCGCAATTGTTTTTGAGCAGGAAAGCCACTTGATCGTCGGTTTCGACGCCTTCGGCGATAACCCTCATGTTCAATTTTTGACCCAACGAAATCACGGCGCTCGCAACAGCCTGATCGTTTTCGTCATCGGCGACGTCGTTGATGAAAGATTTGTCGATCTTTAGCCGCGCAACTGGAAACGTCTTGAGTGCGCTGAGGCTGGAATAGCCCGTCCCGAAATCGTCGATCGAGATCTGAACGCCAAGATGTTGCAGTTCGTTCATCGTCGCGACGGCCAAATCTGTGTCCTGCATGATGAGGCTTTCGGTCAACTCCAGCTCCAGGTAGCTTGCCTCAAGGCCGCTCTCCTGGAGTGCATTGACGACACGTCCGATCAGGTTCTTTTCCCTGAATTGCCGAGCCGACACATTCACGCAAACCGTCATCGGCGGTAGACCCGCATCCTGCCAGGCTTTGTTCTGTCGACAGGCTTCGTGCAGGACCCAATCGCCGATCGGCACGATCAGACCTGTCTCCTCGGCCGCAGGAATGAAGCTGGTCGGCGCTACCAGGCCCAGTGTTGGGTGGTTCCAGCGTATCAACGCTTCCACCGCAAAGACACGCCCCGAGCGAAGATCAACTTGCGGCTGGTAGACCAGCGCGAATTCCGAGGCGGCCAAGGCGTTTCGCAATTCCTCTTGAAGCACGAATTTTTCATGAGCCCTTGAGTTGAATTCGGGAGCGTAGAACTGGAAATTGTCGCGGCCGAACTCTTTCGCGCGATACATGGCTGCATCGGCATTGGCCAGGAGTGTTTCCGGGCTCGCTCCATCCTTGGGATAGTTCGCGATGCCGATACTGGCGGTCGTTCGTAGCTGATGCTCTCCGAGATGAACCGGCTCCGCGATCGCGGCCCGGATCTTCTGCAAGCTCTGGGAGATGAGATCGACATCCGTGGGCTGGTCGAACAGGACGATCACAAATTCATCGCCGCCAAGTCGCACAACGGTGTCGGTCGCCCTTACGCATTCGACCATACGGCTGGCGACGGTCTTCACGAGCTCGTCTCCGGCATTGTGGCCGAGCGTATCGTTGACGAGCTTGAAATTGTCGAGATCGATGAACACCAGCGTCACCCAGCGATCGTATCGCTGCGCGTACAAGATGGCTTGAGAAAGCCGGTCCTCCAGCAAGGCGCGATTAGGAAGCCCGGTAAGCACGTCATGATTTGCCATGAAGTGGATTTGGTCTTCAGCCAGTTTGCGCTCGATCGCTATACCGGCGATGCGGGTCGTGAAATCAATCAGCCGGGTCTCGGCCTCGACCGGTTCACGCACCGTCATCGAATACATTGCAAAGACACCCAAAACCGCGCCCTGATGCGACAGGATCGGGGTCGACCAGCAAGAACGATATCCGTATACCGCCACCAGTTCGCGGTAATCCTCCCACAGCGGATCTTGTATGACGTCGGCGACAATGACTGGCTCCCGCCGATAGACGGCGGTCCCACAGGATCCGACCTTGGGACCGATGGCGATGCCATCGATGGCGTTCGTATAGCCTTTCACCAAGCTCGGCGCCGCACCGTGCCGCAAATGGCTGCCGTCCTTGTCGAGGAGCAAGACGGAACCGAATATGCCTGTCAGCTGGGATTCCACGAGACGCATGAGGCGGTCGAGCACGTCCTCGAGCGGAGCACTCATCGCGATCATTTCCAGGATTTGCGCTTGCCCGTCACGCAGGACGTCGGCTTGCTTGCGGGCAGTGATGTCGTGGGCGATGCCAATTAGACCGAATATCTCATTTTTAACATTGCGTAGCGGAACCTTCGTCGACGAGAACCACTTGCCGGCGCCGGACGCATCGACAACAAACTCCTCCTCGTAGATCATCGGCTGTCCGCTGGTGAGGACGTTCTGTTCGATCAGGCGAAATTTCTGCGCAAGTTCGGGAGCATGGAGATCAAAGTCGGTCAAGCCGATCATGTCGCTTGTCTTGTCCCGGCCATTGTCGGACGCAAGGGCCCTGTTGACCATCACGAAGCGGCTTTCGGTGTCCTTGACCCATAGATAGCCGGGCACCCAGTCGATCAGCGTTTGCAGCGAGATGCGTTCATCGACAATCTGGCGATTGGCCGCGAGTTCCGTAACGTCCGAATGCGTGGAAACCCAGCCGCCGTCGGGCATAGGTTGGTGGCAGACCTGAATTGTCCGGCCATCGGTGAGGTTGGCGGTCCAGATTCTTGAAGTGACACTCGAATTGACCGACCGGGCCAATGCTAGATAGGCGTCGGCAGCCATAGCGGATGTTCCGGCAGCGACGCGTCGCTCAACGATTTCACCCAGTGTCAGGCCCGGCTGCAATTGCTCCGGCGCAACGCGGTAGATCTCCGCATAGCGACGGTTGGACAAGATCAGACGTTCATCGGCGTCGAAAAAGCAAATGCCTTGCGATATGTTGTCGATCACCGTCTTGAAACGGAGCGCCTGGCCTTGGAGTTCGACGATCGTAGCTCGAAGCTCGTGCTCGAGGGTTTCGTAGGAAGCCGTGGCCAGTTTTGCCAGTGTGGCCAGACCGGTCGACTCGGGCACCTCGATGGCTAGCCTGGATGATTTCGTGACCAAACAGAGTTCCTCCGATTTGGCGCATGGCAGAAATATCACTCGCCTGGACGGAAAGTCCGCCTATAGTATTACGGACATACTAATGACAGATGAACCGGATCGAAATCGGCGCCGCGTAGCCTGAATACCTGGAGCCAAGGGCTGTCCTCGAACCCTCCATCTAGCTCCCGGACCCGGTATTCTTCAACATCAGGACGAACTTGGTCGACACCGCCCGGAGCGATCGCCACTGCGCCATCCGCTACTGGGATAGTTGAGAATGCAGGCTGCATATTCATAAATCTCCAGACTGGTTGCCATGGAGACTTACAACCTCAAGCGCAACGGCATCTAACGCATGTCGCTCAAAAAGTAGCCCCGGCTTGAGACAACGACATGCATAGAAACCAGACACCTAAAACGCGTCACATGAATCCGTTTCGACGCGATGCGCTTCAGTCCATATGCGCGGCTGGTGCGCCACCGGCCGGCGCCTGCCTTGGCTTGCGCAGCAGGAACACAAATGGGATGGCAAGCAGCGTCATCACCATGAGTATTTTGAAGTCGTTGACATAAGAGATCATCATCGCCTGAAGATTGACCACATGATCGACCTGCGAAAGCGCCATTGGATCGCCGCTTGCGGCCGCCGGAGAGGCGGCCCAGAGATTTGGGTTGAACGGGTTGATGAAGGCCGAAAGCTCGGTGTGATTGACCTGCGTGTTGCGCACCATCAGAACCGTCACCACCGACACGCCGATGGACGAGCCGAGATTGCGCACCAGGCTGAACAGAGCCGTGGCATCTGTGCGGAAGCGCACGTCAAGCGTGGCGAAGGCGACGGTCGACAGCGGCACGAACACCATTCCCATGCCCAGGCCCTGGATGACGCCGGAGCTGAGGATCAGCCAATTGTCCATCTGCGGCGTGAAGCTGGACATGGTGTAGAGCGACTGCGCGGTCAGCAGGAAGCCGATGACGACGAGGATCCTGGCGTCGATCCTGCTCATGAGCCGCCCGACGACCAGCATCGAAATCATCGTGCCGACACCGCGCGGCCCCAAGACGACACCGATGGTAACGGTCGGATAGCCGAAGATGGTCGACAGCATCGGCGGCAGCAGCGACATCGAGGCCAGGATGAGCACGCCCATGACGAAGATGAATGCCAGCCCGGTCACGAAATTGCGGTCGAGGAAGATCTTCGGGTCGATGAAAGGACGTTCCGCCGTCAACGTGTGGATGATGAACACCCAGAATCCGGTGATCGAAAGAGCAAGCTCGATCCAGATCTCGATCGAAGAAAACCAGTCGACCTCGCCGCCGCGGTCGAGCAGCAGCTGCAGCGCACCGACACCAAGCGATAACATGGCGAAGCCGAAGAAATCGAAGCTGCGCAACCGCCGGGCAACTGCCGGCAGATAGGCGGCCATGCCGAGAAAGGCGATGATGCCGACCGGTAAATTGATGAAGAACACCCAGCGCCAGTTGAAATTCTCGGTCAGCCAGCCGCCGAGCGTCGGGCCCAGGATTGGTCCCAGCATGATGCCGGCGCCCCAGATGGCCATTGCCTGGCCGTGGCGTTCCCTGGGGTTGATGTCGAGCAGGAAGGTTTGCGACAGTGGCACGATGGCGGCGCCGAACACGCCCTGCATCAGCCGGAAGAACACTATGCTCTCCAGGCTCCAGGCGATACCGCACAGCATCGAGAACACGGTGAAGCCGACAACCGCCCCAAGGAACAGTTCCTTGCGGCCGAATCGGTCGGCCAGCCAGCCGGTCACCGGCGTCATGATGGCGGCGGCGACGATGTAGGAGGTCAGCACCCAGTTGATGTTGTCGGGTGAGGCGCCGAGATCGCCGGTCATGGTCGGCAGCGCGACATTGGCGATCGTCGTGTCGAGCGCCTGCATGATCGTCGCCAGCATGAGCGCGACCGTGATCAGGCCGCGATGCGGCACTTCTTTGAAGGGTTCGGGCGTGCTCATCACGTGGAACTTCCAGCAGGTAACAAAAACGTGTACAACGGGTTTCCGGGCGGCAACGCCTTCCGTTGAGAGACCCTCATCGCGGTGGGACGCGATTGTCGATGTGGGGGTTACATCGACCGAGGGTCTCTGATGAGCGGATGCCTGCCGCCCGGAAACATGAGGACCGACGGGTCCGTGCCGAAGATTTCAGATTCCGGTTAAGCCGCGCGGCGGCTTCGCCCAGACGCTGATCCTTCCAACTCCTCCATCAGCCAATCTTGCTATTCGCTTCCACCCGCGGGTCCGCACGGGTGACTGCGGACTTTACTGCGCGGCCTCGCCAGCCGTGGCGTGACCGAAGATCGAGGGCAGTCCGCGCGCCACGCCGGTGTCGACGGTAACGGTGGCACTCATGCCGGTGCGCAACGCCATCTTGGCGTCGGCATCGGTCAGTTCGAGGCGCACCGGAATTCGTTGCGTGACCTTGACCCAGTTGCCGGTGGCATTCTGGGCCGGCAGCAGCGAGAATTCGGCTCCCGTGCCGGCGCCAATCGCCTTGACCGTCGCCTCGAAGGTGCGCCCCGGATAGGTGTCGACCACGATATCAGCCTTCTGCCCGGGCTTCATGTGGGTGAGCTGCGTTTCCTTGAAATTGGCGGCGATCCAGGTGTCGCCGGTCTCGACCAGCGAGAACAGCGGCGTGCCGGAACCGACATACTGGCCGACCTTGAATGAGGAAGCCTGGCTGATGACGCCGTCGGCCGGCGCCTTGACCGTGGTCTGCGCCAGGTCGTAGGCCGCCTTATCGCGTGCGGCGAGCGCGGCCATCACGGTCGGGTGCTTGTCGGTCTCGATGTCGGGATTGCCGCCAAGGGCTGCCTTGGCGCTGATGATGCCTTGCTCCGCAACGGCGAGCTGCTGCCTGGCCTTGTCGAGATCGTTCTTGGCTTCGTCCAGCGACGACTTGGCGTTGATGCCCTTCTGGGCAAGGTCGGCGGCGCGGTCGAACTGCGACTGGGCGAAAGCGACTTGACTGGTGTCGGACTTTTGCTGAGCCATCGACTGGCCATAAGCCGCGCGCAGCTGCTCGACATTGAGGCGCGCTCCCGCCACCGCTGCGTCGGCCTGAGCCAGCGCGATCCGGTAGGGCTCGGGGTCGATGGCAAACAGCACATCACCCTGCTTGACCAGCTGATTGTCGGCGATGTCGACCTGAACGATGCGGCCGGCCGTGTCGGACGCGATCGACACCTTGGCCTGCTGCAGATTGGCGTTCTCCGTCTCCTGGTAGCGGCCGCCGGTGACCCAGACATAGCCGCCGCCGACAGCGAGTGCTGCGGGCAGTGCGACCATCAGCAGAAAGCGACCCAGCCGGCGCTTTTTCTTCACAGGGGTCAGGGCAGGCTGCACCGGGGGAGCAACCGTAACCGGGGCCGCGGCCGGCTGTGCCGGCGCCTCCATTTCCAGTTCGGTCGCTTTCTCGTCTATCTTGGCTACCGCGTTCATGCTGCTGTGCCTTCTGTATTCTTTACTTTTTCAATGGACGGCGTCTCGTCGTCGGTCAGGTTCCGGACCATCGCTTCAAGGCCCTCGATGAGGACACGACGGGCTTCCGGCTTCACACCGACCAGCGATTCCTCATAGACTTCCCCGGCAATGCTCTTGATCACGGCGTAGGCTTCGCTCGCCTTGGGCGTCAGGAAGATCATGCGGACGCGGCGATCGGTGGCGTCGGGACGACGCTCGATCCAGCCGCCCTCCTCCATGCGATCGACCAAGCGAGAAACGCTGATCGGCTCGATTTCGAGAAGTTCGGCCAGCCGCGCCTGCGCGACGCCATCTTCCTTGGCAACGCGGACCAGAAGCCGCCATTGCGCCGAAGAAAGCCCCAAGCCACTGGCCCTCGCCTCGAAGCGCTTGCGCATCAAGCGCTGCACGTCGTGGATCAAGAAGCCCAGTCTGTCGATGCCATCGGAAACCATGAGCTGGATATATAATAAGCTTGCTTACTATTCAAGACGCTGCGTTGCATCAAAAGCTGGCAAATGTGCACGACAGCCATGCGATGTGGTCATGGTTAGCGATTGGTGAGCGCCTGGTCGCCATGCCGGTCGGCATAGCCGCTCCGCCACCTCATGCTGGTCGTGTCTGACATATTGTTGTACAGCCTTTGGTCAGGATCGGGGGATCAACGACAATGCCGACGCTTTACGCTCTCAAGCCGGCTTTCCAGGGACGACTGCGGCCGCTGGTCAATCGGCTGGCGGCGATCGGGGTTACCGCAAACAGCATAACCATCCTGGCGGCGTTGATGTCGATGGCTGCAGGGGCGGCCATAGCGGTTCTGCATGAATTGCGCTGGCTGATGTTGCTTGTCCCCGCGGTGATGTTCGTGCGCATGGCGCTGAATGCCGTGGACGGCATGCTGGCGCGGGAACATGCGCAGGCCTCGACGCTCGGCATGTATCTGAACGAGATTTGCGACGTCGTTTCGGACCTCGCGCTGACACTCCCTTTTGCTGTCTTTCCGGAATTTGGCGCATGGGCCGTCATCGCTTTCGCGATATCGGCTGTGCTGACTGAGTTCGCCGGCGTGCTCGGCATCGCTGCGAAGGTCGGACGAAACTATGCCGGGCCGTTCGGCAAGAGCGACAGGGCGCTGGCCCTGGGCGTGGTCGCCGTGCTGTCCGCGGCCGGGCTCTGGCCGGCATCCATCGCGCCATTTGTGTTTCCGGCCATGGCAACGCTTTCGCTGCTGACCGCCATCAACCGGATACGCGCCGGCCTTATTGGCAGCGCCAGCTGAGCACGAGGGCTCGCCATGCCCCCAGAGGGAAAGACCGTGATGCACGAACCAATCGCCGCCGCGGCCAAGGAAAGTCTTGAGCGGCAAGCGCAGGAGCGGGTCTTCCGCAGCCATGACGGGACGGAGATCTTCTACCGCTTCTGGCCGGCGGCTTCCGCCGATGCCAAGGGCGCGGTGGTACTCTTCCATCGCGGCCATGAGCATGGCGGCCGCATGGCCCATCTCGTCGACGAATTGCGGATGCCGGACCATGCTTTCTATGCGTGGGATGCGCGCGGCAATGGCCGTTCGTCCGGCGAGCGCGGCTATGCCCCGTCCTTCTCGGCCCTGGTGCGCGACATCGACTGCTTCATGCGTGAGATTACCGCCAGGGATGGCTTCGCCACGCAGGATATCGCGCTGATCGCGCAGTCCTTCGGCGCCGTGCTCGCGGCAGCCTGGGTGCACGACTATGCGCCGAAGCTGCGCGCCATGGTGCTGGCCTCACCGGCCTTTTCGGTAAAACTCTACGTGCCCTTCGCTAGGGAAGGCATCGCGTTGTGGCAGAAGATCAAGGGCCGCTTCTTCGTCAATTCCTACGTCAAGGCGAAGTTCCTGACCCATGATCCGGTGCGCATCGCCTCTTTCGAGAGTGATCCGCTGATCACCCGGCCGATCGCCTCCAACATCCTGGTCGAGCTCTACCAGCACGCCGCCCGGATTGTCGCTGACGCCCGCGCCATCACCGTGCCGACGCAGCTGCTGCTCTCAGGCAGCGACTGGGTGGTGCGCCACGGCCCGCAGCACGAGTTCTTCGTCAATCTCGGCAGCCGCACCAAGGAACGCCATGTGTTGCCGGGCTTCTTCCACGACACGCTGGGCGAGCGCGACCGGGCGCAGGCCCTCGACCTGATCCGGCCGTTCCTGGCGAAGCAGTTTGCGGCGCCGGATGCGCCGGTCGACCTGAAGCAGGCGGATATTGCCGGCTACACCCGCGACGAGGCCGACAGACTTGCCTCGCCGCTCGATCTGTCGTCGCCCAAAGGCCTCTATTGGGCCTTCAGCCGTGCCTCCATCCGCATGGGCGCCTGGGTCTCGCAGGGCATGAAGACCGGTGTCGCTACTGGCTTCGATTCCGGCTCGACGCTGGATTACGTCTATGAGAACGACGCGCGGGGTCTTACGCCTCTTGGCCGCGTCGTCGATCGCGTCTTCCTGGAAGCCATCGGCTGGCGCGGCATCCGGCAGCGCAAATTGCATCTCGAAGAGCTGATCGGCGCTTGCCTGGCGACGCTCAAGGCCAACGGGCGTCCAGCGCGCATCCTCGACATCGCCGCCGGCCACGGCCGCTATGTTCTCGATGCCATCATGAAGAGCCCCGTCCAGCCGGCGAGCGTGCGCCTGCAGGATTATTCCGACCTCAACGTCCAGCTTGGCCGCAAGCTGATCGCTGAACGGCAATTGCCGGCTGATGTCTCGTTCCAGCGTGCCGACGCCTTCGATGCCGACATGCTCGCCAAAGCCGATCCGGCGCCCGACCTCGCCATCGTCTCCGGCCTCTACGAGCTGTTCTCCGACAATGCGATGATCGCCCGCTCGCTCGGTGGATTGGCCAGCGCCATGCAGCCGGGCAGCCTGCTACTCTACACCAACCAGCCCTGGCACCCGCAGCTCGAGATGATCGCCCGCAGCCTGACCTCGCATCGCGGCGGCGAGGCCTGGGTTATGCGCCGGCGCACGCAAGGCGAGATGGACCAGCTTGTCGAAGCCGCCGGTTTCGACAAGCTCGACCAGCGCATCGATCAGTGGGGCATCTTCACCGTCTCGGTCGCGCGGCGACGCTGAACAGGATGGTGTCATCGCTTGCATCCACTGCGCGCACCGAACCTTATGGACGGGTGGTCGTCAGGGCAGCCCTTTGGCTGGGCTTCCTGGCGCCGTCCTTCTACCTCAGCTACGGCTTCGCCAACTGGCTGGCTTCGCGGCGCGACGACGTCGGCAGCATCGTGTTTTCGTGGGAACACAGCATCCCGTTCCTCGCCTGGACCATCGTGCCCTACTGGTCGATCAACCTGTTCTATGGCCTTTCGCTGCTGCTCAACGACAACAGGCAAGGGGTCGACCGACTGGCCGGGCGTTATCTCACGGCGCAGATCGTCGCCGTTGCCTTCTTCATCCTGTTCCCGCTGACCGCGACGTTCGTGCGGCCGGCAACGACCGGGCTGCCGGGTTTCCTGTTTGCCGTGCTGGGCGGCTTCGACAAGCCGTTCAACCAGGCGCCGTCGCTGCACATCGCTCTGCTGGTGATCATCTGGGATCACTGGCGCCACCGGCTCGGCGGCTTTCTCCTGCCGGTCTGGCATGGCTGGTGCTTTCTGATCGGTGCCTCGGTGCTGACGACCTGGCAGCATCATTTCATCGATATCCCGACGGGTGCGCTGCTCGGGTTTTTTGCGCTGTGGCTGTTTCCACCCAGCGACGCCTTGCCGTTTTCAGGCACCCAGCTGACCAGCGATGCGAAGGCACGGCGGCTGGCGCTGTTCTATGTGCTGGGCTCCACCCTTGCGCTGGCCGGTGCCGCGCTCGGCGCCTTCCTTTGTGCCGTCGCGCTTTTCCTGCTTTGGCCGGCGCTGGCGCTGTCCATCGTCGCCTTCGCCTATGCCGGGGCTGGCTCAAAGGTGTTCCAGAAATCCGCCGAGGGCGGCACCACGCTTGCAAGCCGTATTCTGCTCTTGCCTTACCGTCTCGGCGCCCGGGCAAACATATGGGCCTGGACGCGCAATCTTCCTCCCCAGGTGGAGGTTGCCGATGGCGTCTTTCTCGGGCGCTTTCCCACAGCAAGCGAGGCCAACAGCTTCGGCACGGTCATCGAACTCGCCGCCGAACTTGAAAAGCCGGCGGGAGCCGATTGCCGCTGGATCAGCTTTCCGATGATCGACCTGTTGCCACCGCCGGCGGCGATACGGCAAAAGGCGGCCAGCGCGCTGGAAAATGCGCGCCGCGATGGCACCGTGCTGGTGTGCTGCGCGCTCGGCTTTCAGCGCAGCGCCGGCGTTGTCGCCGAATGGCTGGTGGCGACCGGCAGAGCCGAAACACCGACGCTTGCCCGCGAGATGCTGGTGGCATCCGGCCGGCCGGTTCATCTTGCCGGGACCACGGAGCGGACTGCGCCATGACCGGCAATGTCTACCAGGACCGCACCAATCGCTTCGCCCGGATGCTGATGCAGCAGGCAGCATGGCCGGCCGCAGTCGTGGTGGCCGCAAATATCCTCGCGCCCCTGGCCGCGTCGGCGCGCGGCGCCTTCGAGACCTTGCCTGCAGCCCTCGCGCTGTCCATCACCGCCTCGAGCGCTGTCGCCGTGCTGGCGTTGTCGGCATTGCTGGCGTTCGATGCGCTACTGTTCCGGTTGATGGCCAGCCATGAGGACGAGGTTTCCGGCGGCGCCGCGGTAGATGACATGCTGGCGCGCATGCGCCTCAAACCCTTCCCGTCCACGACACGCACGCTCGATGACCGCATGGCCGGCACAGGCCGCTTGCTGTTCAAGCAGCGCGCGGCCCTGGCCCTGTTTGCCGTAGCACTTCTGGCGGCGGGGTTTTGGGCGCCGCGATGAACAAGCTTTCGCTCAAGACCTTCACCTTGCTGCAGACGGTAACCTCCGTCGGGCTCTCGGCGCTGGCCTGGATGGTGACCGGCGTGCGTCCGATCTGGAGCGGCAGCCTGCCGTCCGACCGGCAACGTATCTACTTCGCCAACCACACCAGCCATGGCGACTTCATCCTGCTGTCGGCGTGCCTCAGCGAAAAGGAGCGCGCGATCACCCACGCGGTTGCCGCCGGCGAATATTGGGGAAAGTCGCGGCTGCGCCGCTTCATCGCGCAGGACATGCTGTCGTCCGTACTGATCAACCGGCAATGGACTAAACCTGAAGAAAACCCGATCGAGATCATGCTCTCGGTTCTCGACCAGGGCCACTCGCTGATCCTGTTTCCCGAGGGCACCCGCAACATGACCGAGGAGCCGCTGCTGGCCTTCCGCTCCGGGCTCTACAATCTGTCGATGGCGCGGCCACAGGTCGAGCTGATCCCGTGCTGGATCGAGAACATGTCACGCGTGCTGCCCAAGGGACAGTTCCTGCCGGTGCCGCTGCTGTGCCGCGTCGTCTTCGGCGCGCCGGTGGCGGTTGGCCCGGGCGAAGAACGCCGTGCCTTTCTCGAGCGCGCCCACGCCACGCTCCTGGCGCTCAACCCGCGTCCCGAGCGAGACGATTGATGCGCTACGATATCTCCATCCTGATCATCGGCCTGCTGGCGGTTTTGACCACCGCCAGCACCGTCGCCGCCTTACTCTCGGCGCGGGCGCCGAAGCCGCTGAGTTCGACGCTGGTCAACCTCACCCAGCGCATCAACGCCTGGTGGGTGATGGTGGCGATGATGACGGTCGCCTTCTTCTTCGGCCGCTACGGCATGACCATCCTGTTTGCGCTGATCTCCTTCGCCGCGCTGCGCGAATTCGTGACGCTGACGCATACGCGCCGCAGCGACCATTGGGTGCTGCTTGGCATGTTCGGCATCATCATACCGTTTCAATACTGGCTGGTGTGGACCGCCTGGTACGGGCTCTTCGTCATATTCATTCCGGTCTATTGCTTCCTTTTGATGCCGGCCATCACGGCGCTGCATGGCGACACCGAACGCTTCCTCGAGCGGATCGCCGCGCAGCAATGGGCGGTGATGATCGCGGTCTATTGCGTCAGCCATGTCCCTGCCCTGCTGACACTCGACGTGCCGGGCTTCGAAGGTCGCACCCTGTTGCTGATCGCCTTCCTGATCATCGTCGTGCAAGGCAGCGACGTGCTGCAGTACATCTTCGGCAAACTGTTTGGAAAACACCGCTTTTCGCCGAACGTCTCGCCATCGAAAACCTGGGAAGGCCTGATCGGCGGACTGGTGTCGGCGAGCCTGCTCGGCGCGCTGTTGTCGTTCGTGACGCCGTTTTCGCCGTTGCAGGCGGCGGCCGTGGCCTTCGTCGCCTGCTCGATGGGATTTCTGGGCGGGCTGGTTGCCTCGGCCATCAAGCGCGACCAGGGCGTCAAGGACTGGGGCCATCTGATCGAAGGTCATGGCGGCATGATGGACCGCACCGACAGCCTGGTCTTCGCTGCCCCGATCTTCTTTCACATTGTGCGCTATTTCTGGACGGTCTGAGTGAGCCGTCTGTAGCCGCCTCTCCAGAGTGAGCCTAAGCGTCTTCCGGCCGGTAGCTTACGACCGGCCGGAAAAACGCCTTGATGCACTTTGCGGACATGGTCTTCTCAAAATCTGTTTCGCCGTTTGCACCAGCCTCATCTTCGGAGGCCATCTGTTTCAGCCATTGCTCGTTCATTTCCGAAGCGCGATCAGAACACTCATCCATACCGCTCGATAGCGGTCCCACCACCTCACTGACCTTCGGGCCCACATAGGTGACAAGCCACAGCTTGTTGTCTGATTTAGCTTCAGGTTGAGGCAGATGCCAAACTTCGGGGAGTCCCCAAAACCAGCCAATTCCTACGAAGATCGACACCGGCACCATCGGGTACAGCACCCGAAAAGCAAGTGACAGTGGACGAGATTTTGGACGCATAGGATAAAACCTCTCATCATCTATTTTTACTTGCACCTTCTCTGCGATATGCGACTCTTGTTAAGATTCCACAAAGCGCTTTTGGTCTTTTGACTCGAATTCCGGAATAGATATCTAATTTATACTTGTCTACATTAGTAAATGCTCAGATGCCTGTCTCGACTTTCTTGAGGTCGCCGAACGACTCGAACCCCCGCGCTTCGAAACCAGCCGGTCGGCCTCGGCGAGCGCTACAGCTGCGAAACCAGCGCCGCTATCCCGAGGCAATGGCAGCGCTTGGTCCCTATATCGGCAATATTCCGGGCGAGATTGGCGACGTCGCCTCTGCGTCAACGGCGACGATGCCGGCAATTTCGACTACGGCGTCGAAGTGTCGGACTTTTCCGACCGCCGAAGGAATTCAGCCGGGTGCGGGTGCCGGCTCAGAAATATGCGGTGTTTGCCCACCGCGGACACATCTCGACCATCGCCGTACGGTCAACACGATCTGGAACAAATGGCTGCCGGACTCCGGCCATGAAATGCGACGGAATTCGAACGCTACGGCCCCGAATTCGATCCGCTCAGCGGCGATGGCGGGCTGGAGATCTGGATGCCGGTGAAAGCGTAAGCGATCACGCCATCGGCAGTGCCGGCCAGCGATCGATTATCCTGCCGCCGGAGAACACCGCGATCGACCCGAACTGCTGCAGCACGGCCTCGCTCTGCGTCGGGCGCAGGAAGGCGTGGTCGCCGGGCCTTGGGGTAGCGTCAGCCGGCAAGCCCATGAATTGCTGATTGGAGGACAGGCCGAGCAGGCCGTTCGTCTGCATGCCTTCGGGGAACGCCGGCTCGGCCATCCACTTGCCGCCATAGAGATAGCAGCCCTTGCGCGGAAACCGGCCGAGTGCCTGTAGCAGGCGGGTGACGGCCAGCGGGCCGGGCAGCATCGGCTCGACGACTTTCAGGATCGGCGTCGCGATGAAGGCAGCCGGTTGGAAGCCCTCAAGGCCGGGCGTGTCGAAATCGCTGGGCAGCACGAAGGCCGAGCCCATCGACACTTCATTGGCGACGCTGCCATGATGGAGCAGTGCGGTCTTGCTGCCGCCGATATTCAAGATGCGGCGCTGGTCGGCGCCGAGACAAGCGACGAACGCCGTGGCCTGCGCCGACGCCTTTGCCAACGCTTTCACCGGCCCGCCGAACAGGCCGGGAATGTGCGGCGCGTGCGCCTCGTAGGCCATGACGCCTTCGCAACGCAGGCGTTTGTGGGATGGCAGTGCGCTCAGTGCCTGCGACAACGCCTCCGGGCTGGCAAAGCCGCCGCGATGCAGTCCGACGTCGATCTCGAAGGCGATGCGCAGCTCGATCTCGAGGTCGTCGGCGAGCGCGCCATATTCCGCCAGTCGGTCCTGCGTATCGATCAGGCAGCAGACACGCGACCAGTCGGCCTCGCCGTTCACCAGCGCTGCCCTTGCCGCGCCGACCGGCATCGGCTTGCCGTACAGCAGATCGGCATCGGGAAACGCCTTCAGCACCGCCTCGCTGATCGGCGGATGGAAGGTCATGACGTGATTGGTGCCAAGCGCCTTGGCGATATGGGCGAGCAGAGGCAGGCAGGCGAGCGACTTGTCGACCAACCGCACGGCAAGGCCGGGGTCAAGCCGCTCTTTCACCAGCGCGATGTTCCGGTCCAGTCGGCCGACATCCAGCACCAGACAGGGCTGCAAGATGCCGGCTTCCTTCAGTGCTTCCGACAGGGCGGAAAAATAGGCGCTCATCGTTCGCTGCCAGAAGGACCGGGCTCGATGCCGAACAGGCCGGCCATGTAGGGCGAGACCAGGCGGTTTTGCGGATCGATATCGCGGCGCACCGCCGTGGCGTCGTCCCAGCGCGGGTAGAGCTTTTTCAGCTCCGCCGCCTTCAGGCTGTGCATCTTGCCCCAATGCGGCCTGCCGCCATATCTGCGGAAGATCGGCTCGGCCGCCCGCATGAACGGCAGCGGATCGTTTGCGGCGTCATGGTGGATGGCGATCGAGCAGGTCGGCCTCCTGTAGAATGGCGACAGCCAGAATTCGTCGGGTGCAACGGTGCGCACCTCCATCGGAAAATAGACCTCGGGAAAGTGCTTCTCCGTCAGGTCGATGATTTCGGCCAACGCCTTCGGGCCCGCCTCGAAAGGCAAATGATATTCCATCTCGTTGAACTTGGTCCGGCGGTCGCTGGCATAGACGTTCAGCCAGTCCTGCACGTAGTCCTCGGCCGGGAAATTGGCGACCGCCGAACGGATCAGGCGGCCGCGCAGCGACGGCAGCCAGGCGAGCGCGGTGCGCAGCCGGCGCAGCGTCCTCAACCCGGCCTCATCCGCCTCCGGCGGTCGCGGGGTCGGTGCCGCGTCGCTGATATCGCTGGCGATGAACTGAGCGTAGCCGGAAAACGGAATGTAGTAGAATTCGGCCGAGCGATGCGCGGCCATCATCGTCTCGAACTCGCCCAGCATCTCGGTGATCGGCAGCACCCATTTGCGGCGGCGCAGCCGGTAGGTCGCGATGTTATTGAGCGTCACTTCAGTCAGCACGCCGAAGGCGCCGAGCGCGACGCCGATGGCATGGATCATCTCCTGGTCCCCTGCCCGCCTGAAGTCACGCAACTTGCCCAGCCCGTCGACGATCTGCACCGTCTCCAGCTGGGTGTGATAGGCGCCGAGCTTTGGTCCCGAGCCGTGCGTGGCTGTGCCCAGCGCGCCGCCGATCGCCTGGCGGTCGATGTCGCCCATATTGGGCAGGCCCTGGCCAATGCCTTGCAGGATGTGCATCAGCGGGCCGAGCCGGGTTCCTGCCCGCACCCGCGCCTGATGTTTTTCGGCGTCGTGCGAGACCAGCCCTTCCAATTTCTCCAAGGACAGGATGGTGCCCTCGGATTTCACCAGCGGGGTGAAGGAATGGCCGGCGCCGACGACGCGGACCGGGCCAGGTGCGGTACGAATGAGATCACCCAGTTCGCCGGCATCGGCGGGACTGGCGATCAACCGCGGTTCGGCGGTGACAAAGCCCGACCAGTTGCTCCAGCTGTTCGACATGGCGCTCCCCGGTCAGGCGACGGCGCGGCGTCGCCGGGCCACCAAGACAAACAGACCAAGCAGAAGCACGCTGGCCACAGCGCTGGCGGCGGCGAATTCCGGCACCGGCCGGAAATCCTTGCCGTCGATGAGCAGTGACGCGGCGATCGGCCCGATCGCCAGGCCAAAAAGCTGGGCTGCCGGCACCAGCAGCACGGCGGTGCGCGTCTCGTCGGCGGTGATCGCCAGCCGGATCTGGTAGGGCACGATGAACAAAAGAATGAAGCCCATGACCAGAGCGGCGACCCAGAATGTGGTGAGGTCAGGTCCGCTGGCAAGGACCAGGGAGCTGACAAGCGCCACGACACCGATCGTCGCGACTGCAAGGCGATAATCGATGCGCGCCTCGAAGACGGTTGCCGTCATCGCACCCAGGACCTGAGCCGCGAGGCTGGCAGAGACGATCAGGCCGACGGTGCGGCCATCGATACCGTATTGCGCGCCAAGCGGCTCCAGGAAGGCCCAGACCGCACCGAAGAACATGAAGTAGCAGAACACCGACAGCAGCGCGGTGAGCGAAGGGGCCGTCAGCACATTGGCCAGGTTCTCGTCCTTGGGCAGATCGGCATAGTCGCCGGGGACGGTGAAGGCGACCGCCAGCGACACGACACAGACGACGGCAAGCACGATGAAGCCTCCGGCCGATCCGGCGGCCGGGATGACATAGAGCGCCAGCAACAGGGCAGTGGCGCATTGCGCCAGCGTCTGCATGGTGACGAAATAGCCGCCGATGCGCTCGGCGCGCCGCGAGCGGGCGATCAGTTCGGTGGCGACCGCGACCAGACCGCCCTCGGCAAGCCCGGCCAGCGCTCGGGTAGCGATCAGCGTGTTGGCGGTTGCGGCATAGGCCGTCCACACATTGGCCAGCGCCAGCAGCAGCAAAAGGACGGCACTTTTCCAGCGCATCTTGTGCGCTGAGAGCAGCATCGCCACGACAGCCGAACCGACGGCAATGGCGATCATCTCGGCGGTCGCGACCAGCGCCAGTTCATCGCCGCTGACATGGCCCTCGGTATAGAGAGCGCCGAGCAGCACGGGCTGCAGCCCGAGGATGAGCAAACCGACCGAGCCAACCCACAGTGCCGACGAAAGCTGTGAGCTGGTCGGATTGCCGACCAGCCAGTCGTCATTGCCTGCGTGGCCGGTATTTGTCGAAGCCAAAGGCGCCTCCCAACGTCCTTGCCGTGCGGCAAAAAAACTGACAA
Organism: Mesorhizobium sp. M0276; assembly: GCF_040321755.1. NCBI lineage: Bacteria > Pseudomonadati > Pseudomonadota > Alphaproteobacteria > Hyphomicrobiales > Phyllobacteriaceae > Mesorhizobium > Mesorhizobium sp. M0276. Next base: position 66,216 of record NZ_JAMYSC010000031.1, read on the forward strand.
CCTGTCAGCATTCTGGAAACTGATATTTGATCATATTTTTTGTCAACCGGAATCTGAAAAGCCCGCGCGAAAGATCGGCGCATGACGGAAGTGACGAAAACACCCACCGAGCCCAGGCGCAGACCCAAACAGGAGCGCAGCCGCGAGCGCATCGACGCGATCCTGTCGACGACCATGCGACTGATCGGCGAAAAGGGCGTCGATGCCGTCACCATGAAGGAAGTCGGCCTGCTGGCGGGCGGGCCGATTGCCACCGTCTACCACTACTTTCCCAATAAGTCGGCGATCCTGGCGATGCTCTACGAACGGTTTTCAGAGGTCAGCCGTGCACGACTGACGGCGATCATCGCCGATGTCCGTGAGGCGAAGGACGTGATCGTGGCCGCCGACCGGCTGCTTGACGACTATCTCAGCCGCGTCGCCAGCGATCCGGCCATCCAGGATCTGCAGAACGCCATCCAGGCCGATAAGGCGCTCAAGAATCTCGACATCGCCGAAACCCGACATCAGGCCAGGATGTTCTGCGATCATGTCGTCACCCTGCTCGCGCCGGAGAAGCGCGAGCAGTTCGAACGCATCGTTCTCCTGATCTTCCAGCTCGCCGGTGGCGTGGTGCGCCTGGCGCTTGCCGAGGGCGACGCGGAAAGCCAGCGGACAATCGAGGATTATCGTTCGATCATCCATACCCAGTTGCGGCTGTTTCTGTAAGCTTCAATCCGTAGAAAAATTTCACGCTCCAGGTCAGCGCTACGCGCCTTGACTCTGGCAGGGCGGCAGCCTATTTCAGCGCCACGTTAGCACTCGCCATTGGTGAGTGCTAACTCATATGTCCGGCGCCGCCGGACGGAGGAACTGTTTCTCACCGTTCTCATCGAGGAAGAAAAAATGGCAAAGTCGAAGTTCCGCCCGCTTCATGACCGCGTGGTCGTTCGTCGGGTCGAATCCGAATCCAAGACCGCTGGCGGGATCATCATCCCCGACACGGCAAAGGAAAAGCCGCAGGAAGGCGAGATCATCGCCGTCGGCTCCGGCGCTCGTGACGAAGCTGGCAAGCTGGTTCCGCTGGATGTCAAGACCGGCGACCGCATCCTGTTCGGCAAGTGGTCGGGCACGGAAGTCAAGCTCAATGGCGAAGACCTTCTGATCATGAAGGAATCCGACATCATGGGCATCATCGGCTGATATCAGGCCTTTTCATCAACTGAATTCCCGGGCTCAATCTAAAGCCCCTGCCAGGAGCTAAAAATGGCTGCCAAAGACGTAAAATTTTCCCGTGATGCCCGCGAGCGCATGCTTCGCGGCGTCAACATCCTCGCCGACGCGGTGAAGGTCACGCTCGGCCCCAAGGGCCGCAACGTCGTCATCGACAAGTCGTTCGGCGCGCCGCGCATCACCAAGGACGGCGTCACCGTCGCCAAGGAAATCGAGCTTGAAGACAAGTTCGAGAACATGGGCGCGCAGATGGTCCGCGAAGTTGCTTCGAAGACCAACGACATCGCCGGCGACGGCACCACGACGGCGACCGTTCTGGCGCAGGCCATCGTCCAGGAAGGCCACAAGGCCGTTGCCGCCGGCATGAACCCGATGGACCTGAAGCGCGGCATCGACCTGGCCGTGACCGAAGTCGTCGGAGCGCTCGGCAAGGCTGCCAAGAAGATCAAGACCTCCGAGGAAGTTGCCCAGGTCGGCACGATCTCTGCCAATGGCGACGAGTCGGTCGGCAAGATGATCGCGGAAGCGATGCAGAAGGTCGGCAACGAAGGCGTCATCACGGTTGAGGAAGCCAAGACCGCCGAGACCGAACTCGAAGTCGTCGAAGGCATGCAGTTCGACCGCGGCTACCTCTCGCCCTACTTCGTCACCAACGCCGACAAGATGGTTGCCGAGCTCGAGGACGTCTACATCCTCCTGCACGAGAAGAAGCTCTCCAACCTCCAGGCGATGCTGCCGGTTCTCGAAGCCGTCGTGCAGACCTCGAAGCCGCTGCTCATCATCTCGGAAGACGTCGAAGGCGAGGCTCTGGCCACGCTGGTCGTCAACAAGCTGCGTGGCGGCCTGAAGATCGCCGCCGTGAAGGCGCCGGGCTTCGGTGATCGCCGCAAGGCCATGCTGGAAGACATCGCCATCCTCACCGGTGGCCAGGTCATCTCCGAAGACCTCGGCATCAAGCTCGAGAACGTCGGCCTCAACATGCTCGGCCGCGCCAAGAAGGTGTCGATCTCCAAGGAGAACACCACCATCGTCGACGGCGCCGGCAAGAAGGCCGAGATCCAGGGCCGCGTTGCCCAGATCAAGCAGCAGATCGAAGAGACCACTTCGGATTACGACAAGGAGAAGCTGCAGGAACGTCTCGCGAAGCTCGCGGGCGGCGTTGCGGTGATCCGCGTCGGCGGTGCGACGGAAGTCGAAGTCAAGGAAAAGAAGGACCGCGTCGATGACGCCCTCAACGCGACCCGCGCGGCTGTCGAAGAAGGCATCGTTGCTGGTGGTGGCGTAGCCCTGCTGCGCGCTTCGGCCAACATCAAGGCCACAGGCGTCAATGCCGACCAAGCCGCCGGCATCAACATCGTTCGTCGTGCGCTGCAGGCTCCGGCCCGCCAGATCGCGGCCAACGCCGGTGCGGAAGCATCGATCGTTGCCGGCAAGATCCTTGAGAACAAGGGCGCGACCTTCGGCTACAACGCCCAGACCGGCGAATATGGCGACATGATCGCCATGGGTATCGTCGATCCGGTCAAGGTCGTTCGTACCGCTCTCCAGGACGCGGCCTCGGTCGCCGGCCTGCTGGTCACCACCGAAGCCATGATCGCGGAGGCTCCGAAGAAGGAGTCGGCTGGCGGCGGCATGCCTGGCGGCATGGGCGGCGGCGGCATGGGCGGCATGGGCGGCATGGACTTCTAATCCAAACCAATCTCGCTAGACTTACGGAAAGGGCGCCGAAAGGCGCCCTTTTTGTTTGGCGCAGATCTCGATCGCCGCGCCTAATCGGTCCTCAGACGGCGGCATCCGCGCGCTGCCGTACCTCGCCGGCAAGCACTGCGGCTTCGATCAGCGCCGCGACCTCGTCGGGGCCAGCTACGCCGGCAAGGCCGCCTGTATCGAACTGTGGCCGGCGATCTCGACCGGACTCAGCACGCGATCCGCCAGCGCCAGCTTGGCGCCGAAGGTGTGGCGCACCAGGTCAGCGCCATGGGTCGGCAGACCTTCCGCTAATCCATATTGACGCACGAGAACGCCCGACCACAGCCATATGAGTTAGTCCTAAACTATTTCAATCTGTGCTAGAACCGGGCGCGACCGCCATTCGACGATCGAGAAAACCCATGAGGGAGGACTCGTGCGATGAGCATTAGAACCGCCTGCTTTGGAGCACTCGCATTGGCTGTCTTCAGCGGCACGGCATTTGCCGGGGCGCTTGACTCGCCCAAGATGATGGAACCGTTCTTCACCGATTCGAGCATGAAGACGATGAAATCCGACGATGAAATGAAGGCCGCTTGGGCAGCGATGTCCAAGGACGATCAGGCCATGATGATGAAGGAATGCCAGGACGCTGCGATGAGCAAACCACACGCGCCGTTCTGCGAAAAATTGAAGGCTCTCGGCGGCGCCAACAAGTGATTGCCCGGAGTTGAAGACTAGATGAAGGCGAGCCTGGGCTCGCCTTCTGACTATCTGGCAGGGATTTTGCGCAGAGACGCCAGGACCCGCGAACCGGTTTCTACCGGTCGGCCAGCGCCAGCTTTGCGCCGAGCATGACGAAGGCGCCTGCGAAGGTTCGGCGCATCCAGGTCAGCACCATTGGCCGCGACACGACATGGCTGCGGATCGAGGCAGCGAAGATGCCGTAGCCGACAAAGACCACGAAGGTCAAAAGCATGAAGACGGAGCTGAGCTCCAGCATCTTCGACAACTCGTTGGGCTCGGTGGTGCTGACGAATTGCGGCAGGAAGGCGAAGAAGAAGATCGACAGTTTCGGATTGAGCACGTTGACGAGGATGCCGGTAGCAATCACCTTGCGGGCCGAGCGCGGCGTCACATCCTGTTCGACGCTCAGGCCACCCTTTTCCTTCAACGTGTTCCAGGCCATGTAGAGCAGGTAGGCGACGCCAAGATATTTCAGCGTCTCGAAGGCGACGGCACTGGTGTGCAGCAGCGCCGCAAGGCCGGTGATGGCAGCCGCCATATGCGGAATGATGCCGAGCGTGCACCCGAAGGCGGCGATGATCGAGGCCCGCGCGCCACGCGAGAGGCCGGCGCTCAGCGTGTAGAGAACGCCGGTGCCGGGCGAAGCCACGACGATCAGCGACGTCAACAGAAATTCGATGCTCATGAAATCCTCCGCTGCCCTGCCCGGCGCGGAAGGTATCGGGACGGACAATGGCGTACAAGCGGCGGTGAGCTTAATCTCCCCCTTTGTGGAGTAGATTAGCAGCTACACCGGCAATCCGTGCGCCCGGCGCGCCATCAGGCAATCGTCGTCACCAGGCATGCAGGCGCGGCAGACGTCCGGGCGGAGTTCATAGATGCCGCATGCGGTCGACTTGCCGATCTCGCCGCACAGGGCAGAGCAGCGCACGCCCTCGCAGCGCATGCCGGACAAATTGGCGGCTACATATTTTTCTGGGATGCGGTCGAGCTGCGCATCATCCTCGGTGGAAAAGCGCGGCCACTGGGCCGAGTAGGAACAGCAGGCGCCGCAGCTCTGACAGTCGAACAGAGCAGCGGTGCTGCGCTGCGACGACAAAGGACTTGCAGCGGCCACCAGGGCAGAGAGCCCCGGCGCGGCAGGATTGCGATCGGCGTCTTGCGGCAAGGGGCTATTTCTTCTTGCCCGTCATTTCTTCTTGCCTGTCTTGCGCGACGACGCTTCGGCCGGCGACTTGAACAGATCGGTCGCGGTCTCGGCAGCTTCGCCGGCTTTCGGCGCGGCAACCGGCTTGGCCGGTTTTGCGGCGGCAGCCGGTGTTGCAGGCTGGTCCTTGGTGGAGAATTTTATGGCCATGTCAGTCCTCGTCGACGAAGCGCGATGTTGGTGCACGTGGATTGCGCAGGCGGCCGATCAACGCCGAAACCGCCGTGATGTTCATTTCCTCGGGCGACCAGTTTCTGACTTCCGCGATGTGGTGCACTGCCAGCTCGCGATGCGTGCTGCCGCTGTAGGCGGCGTCCTGATGGGTCACGCGCTCATGGGTCTTGGCGTCTTCACGGACATATTCGATCAGGTAGTTCGGGCATTCGGCGCGACCGCGCACACCGACCCGCACCTGGGCATCGCCATGAGCGCGTTTGCAGCGCTCCAGCTTTTCCAGCACCCGGCGCACATATTCGACCGGCTTGTTGAGGCCATCGACCACGTCGGCGATGGTCGAATCGGCGGCGATCAGTTTCGGAGGCACGCGCTTGGTAGCCATCAGCGTCTTCCGGTTCGCTTCGGCAAAGCGGCGAGCGCCGCGGCGGCGGCCAACTCATCGGCCTCCTTCTCCAGGCGCAATTCGCGCAAGCGCGCGGTCTTGGCTTCACGCGCTTGGCTGACGGCATCGCGCTCGGAATTGATACGGTTGAGCGACATCGACTGGGTTTGCGTCTTGCTGAACAAGGACACGGCCTGTTCGGCTGTTGTCTTCGATTGAGCGGTCAAAATCTTTCTCCTGTCAGGAGCCCGTGACGATGGAGCAAGACCGGGTCTTCGGTCGGGACCATGCACGAAGCCATACGGCAGCGGATTCAATTGCTGGAGCGTCCCATAGCACGTCCAGGTCGGCGCGCGGCGTATTTTCAGCGGCAAGACGCGCAAAATGAAAAAGGCCAGGCACCGCCTGACCTTCATGAGAGCGCCGCGCAACCAGGTGACATCCAAAAGGATGCACGGGGGATGCACGGGAACGCCCTTCTCATGCGCATGACATGCCGTGGAAACTCAGGTCTCCGCGGCCATGCGCTCGAATTCGCTACTCACCGGTGCCAGTACATCCGTGGTCACCGGGAGAGCTGAATTCTTTTTTCAGGCCGCCTTCAACTGGTCGGCGGACATCTTGCCCGACTTGTTGTCGCGGACCATCTCGTAGCCGAGCTTCTGGCCCTCGACGATGTCGCGCATACCGGCGCGCTCTACGGCCGAGATGTGGACAAAAACGTCGGCAGAGCCGTCGTCAGGCTGAATAAAACCAAAACCTTTGGTGGCGTTGAACCATTTAACTGTGCCGGTGCTCATGACGAACCCTTTCCATGGCAAATATTCGTTCGACGCCATGCGGATGCATGACGTCGTTTGTCCCGATTTTTGATGTGGGAAGTTCGTCAAAGGCGCGCTCGAAAGCGCGGATAACAAAAGTCAGTCAAACAAATATCGACGAATTCCTTGTAGGCTTCTTTTGCGGGTGTGTCAATTTCTGGTTTTCTTCTCACCAGATTCGACGCAGACGCGCCTGGCGAGGATCCATTCGCCGGCGGCTCCGGGCACAGAAACCAAGTCGCCTGTTCCATCAAAAAAAAAGCAGCATGCCGGGAACCAATTTCGCGCCCATGCATTTCATTATGTCAGCAGTTTCAGAGAGCGATCTCAGGGACGCTGACACAAAGGACGCCTCCCGTACAATAAAACGTGCGAGGGGCGTTCTTGTATGGTGACGAACCGGCTGGCCGTATCCCCAGCGGCGTCGCACCAGACCGCGGCTTCCAGTCGGACCTTGCCGGCAACATCACACGAGACGCGACGGTAATGTGATCGCCGAATACGATGCGTCGGGCACACTGATTGCGCCAGAGCGGGCCTTAACGATTGAGGTTTCCGTCAGTCGGCGATCGCCGACTCTCGCCGGCTATGTCTTCGAGAGCCGTTCGGGCGACCAGGCGGGGAAGAAGCTCATTCGTCCGGGCCGGGCTCCGGCCATGTCTCCTTTGCCGCTTCCGCATACCAATGACGCATCGCCGGGGTGGCAAGAACGGCGTCGACATAGGCGCGTGTATCCGGCGCAAGCGTGCCACCGTAGGTGTCGAAGCGGGTGATGACAGGCGCATACATGGCGTCGGCCGCGGTGAAATGGCCGAACAGGAACGGACCGCCCTTGCCGTATTGTTCCCGGCACTCGCGCCAGATCGTCTCTATGCGCTCGCGCTGTAGTTCGCCTTCGGCGTCGAGCTCTTTGTGGCCCTTCGGCCGGCGCAAATTCATCGGCCAGCCATAGCGGACCTCGCGAAAACCCGAATGCATCTCGGTCGCCACCGAGCGTGCCAGCGCGCGGGCGTCGATGTCGGCCGGCCAAAGTCTTTTGTCTGGAAACAGGTCAGCCAGATATTCAAGGATGGCAAGTGTTTCCCAGATGGTCTTGCCATTGTGATTCAGGACGGGCACCTGGCCGGTCGGCGACACCTTCGCCAGGTTTGCAAAGGTCTCCGGCGTGCGCAGTCGCACGAAGCTCTCGTCGAACGGGATCTCCAGATGCCGCATCGCCACCCATGGCCGGAGCGACCACGAAGAGAAGCACTTGTTGCCGATGAAGAGCGTGAATTCAGCCATTTTTCTCCCCGCACGCATGACCCCTGGAATCCCTTGGTCGGCGCGTGCTCACAGCCTAGCCCGCCAAGCTTGCCTCGGGAGGCGGCGGCACGACCTGATCTGCTGCCCGGGCGACGCCTGGAACCCAACCGACGCCGGCTCGTTAGCCTCGCGCGGATGAATTGCTCCGAATTCACAGTTCCCAGAAGATACGGAAAGGCGGCCGCGAGGATCACCCTTTTCATGTGCTCCAGCCCTTGCTGAAGGCATTGGTGAAGGCGACCTCGCCATGATCGCCGGTTGCCTCGCCCAGCACCACGTCCAAGCCGTTGCCGGTCACCCTGGCCAGCGCGAAACCGCCCATATAGGCAGCCTTCGGCTTGAACAGATCGAGCCCATCCCTGCGATAGATCAGCGGCGTGTCGTGCTGGTGGCCATGGAAAATGCCGACGACATTGTAGCCCTTGAGCACCGCCAACAGCGCCTGCCGGTCGGCCTCGCTCCACCAGTGCGGTGCACCGGAGCCGTCATCGTCGTAGTGCCTTTTGGCGGCATCCCAGCGTTCTATCGAGAAGGTGTCCCAGCCATAGTGCTGGAACAGGATGACCGGACGACCATCCGCCGCATAGGTCGCCAGATCCTGCTTCAGCCACGGCAGGCTGGAGACGGCGCCGTGACCGGTGTCGCCGGCAAAACGATGCGTCTGGATCAGATGCAGGCCGCCCCAGTCCCAGGAATAGCAGTCGGTGGCGACATCATAATCGGTGGCCGGCACCGGCGGCTTGAAGAAGACGCCGGCGCGATGATTGACCTCGACATAGTCGCGCAATTCGCGCCGGTACCAATTGACATGGCGCGGCGGCCCGTTCTGGTCGAGATCATGGTTGCCGAGCCCGACATAGACGGGCATGTGCACGCGATCGGGGCCGACGCCCTGCTGGTAGCGCTGGCTGAACTGGAGCAGTTGGGTGCCCTCGCTCGGCTGGGTGATTTGACCGCCGCCATCGTCCGTGATGTCGCCGCCGACGACGAGGCCGAGCGGCCTGCCGATGCGGCCGCCCGCCGAGCGCAGGCCACTGGCGACACCGTTGATCTCGGTGGGCCAGTCCTTGTCGGCGAGACCGTTGAGCGCCGTCACGTTGCGCAGCAGGGCCGCGTCAGTCTTTCCTTCCTGCCGGCAGTTGGGGCTCAAGCCGCTCGCCATACGGCAGGCATGAACATCGGCGATGAACAGGAAGGTGGCGTCGATGGGCTGGATGCGTAGGCCGGTCTGGCTGAATGCCGGGCGCGACGATGCGCCGGCCGCGGCAAAACCTACGGCCTGCGCCAAAAAGCTGCGACGAGAAAACAATCCAGGCGAACAGCTATTCATCATGAGCTGAATTTCAGCATGGAGAGCGGCCGGCCGTCCAGCGCCTCTCCTAGCCGCCATCGATCGAAGTGCCATAGGCTTGGCATCTCTGTCCTTCGGGAATCAGACTGCCGAGGCGCTGCGACGAAGGTGCAAGTTTCGAAGGCTATGAGACGATAAAGCCGCTGGCGCAGTAGCAAGAGCTGGGGCGGCAAGTCCAAGTGGCTCGTTATCGCTGTGACATCAAAGGGTTCTCGGCCGTGGCAGCACCCGGCGGCGTCGCCTGGCTGCCAGTCCGCCCTGAGATGACGACAGCGCACTCCGCTCCAGCCCCGCCAAACAGTCCCGCAGCACGCTCGGATCCTGCGCCGTCTTGGCCATCGACATGGCGCCGGAATAGGTGGCGACCGCCAGCGCGGCAAAGCGCTCGGGATCTGTGCCCTCGTCCCTGCCCGCCCGCTGGTCGGCCCGCACCTTGTCCGAAATCGCCCGCCGCCAATCGGCAAAAATACCGGCAAGGGCAATCCGGAAATCGGGATCGGCGAGCGACAGCTCATGCGCCAAATTGTTGAGCGGGCAGCCACGCACGAAACCCTGCTGCTCCAGTTCCGCCGCCACCGCCTCGAACACGGCGCGCACGCCTTCGCGCGCCGATGCTGCCGCCAGCAGCGGCGCGATCCATGTCTGTTCCACCGCTGCCGCCACACGCTCGTCGATCACCGCCAGCGCCAGCGCCTTCTTGGTCGGGAAGTGGTGATGCAGCGCGCCGCCGCTGACGCCCGCCGCCGCCATCAGATCGCCGAGGCTGGAGGCATGATACCCGTGCGCCTGGAACGCGACCTCGGCGACATCGAGCACTTTCTTGCGCATGCCTTCAGGGTCGTTGATGCGTTTTCGTGGGCGCGGTTTTGATCGAACGTTCATCTCTGCTGACATTACCGAACTCTAGCATGTTGACAAAACAGGACAACCGGTCTGTTTATAAACAGGATGATCACCCTGTTTTGAGGAGAGTTGGATGAACATGCCCCTGAATGCCGCGCCGATGCCCGCGGTGCTCGCCTCGCCTGTCGTCGAGCTTCGGCAATACACGTTGAAACCCGGCCAGCGCGACACGCTTATCGACATTTTTGACGGCAAGCTGATCGAGGGCCAGGAGGACGTTGGAATGACCATCATCGGCCAGTTCCGGGATCTCGATCGCCCTGACATGTTCGTCTGGATGCGCGGCTTCGACGGCATGGATGCGCGGACAAATGCTCTCGCCGCCTTTTATGACGGCCCGGTCTGGGCGGCGCACAAACATGCGGCCAACGCGACAATGATCGATTCCGACGACGTGCTGCTGCTGAAGCCCGCATGGCCGGGCGCCGGCTTCGACCTTACGGGTGCGCAGCGTCCAAGCCTGGCCACCCAAGAAAACTCAATTCAAAACAGGCCGCCGACTTGCATCGTTGTCATTGAGATTCATCATTTGCAGCCCGGCATGGAGGTTGATTTCGGGAGGCACTTCGAGGCCGAAATGGCACCGTTGATAACGGCGTCTGGAGCAAACCTGCTCGGTGCTTTCGTCACCGAGCATGCCGAAAACAGTTTTCCGCGCCTGCCGGTGAGGGCTGATGAAAACGTCTTCATGTCTGTCGCTGGCTTTGACAGCGCCGAGGCGCATGTCCTCCACAAAGCCGCGCTCGCAGCCTCGCCGGCATGGCAGGCCGCGCAGCTCAGCCTGACCAAACCAACGGAGATTTTGCGGCTATCACCCACATCGCGTTCGCAACTTGGGAGATGATTGAGGCGATTCGAGTGCGGCACCTGCCGGAGTGCGCTTTGCCGGAGAGCCGGCGGGGGGCGTCCTGATCGTCGGCCGCGACACCGAAAAACTTGACGCTGCCCGCAGCCAGCATCGCGGTCTATCTCGCGAGCGACGAGGCGGCCTGGACAGTGACGGCATTTGTCGATCGACGGTGGCCATGCGGTGGGGTAATCCATCCCTGCACCAGACTAGGCGCCGGCATTTTCGGTGGCCCCGCTTTCCACAAATCCGAGTGAGGCTATCGCCTCCAGGATCTGATCGCGAACCCACCGATGAGGTGACTCGTCGTCGTGGCGCGCGTGCCAGTACATTCTGATTTCAGGAACGGCAATGGGGAGCGGCGGTTCAAAGATGACGAGCGGCAGGGTCCTCGCCGCCCAAACGGCGAACTGCCTGGGAACCGCTGCGAGGTGGTTTCCATTTGCCACTGCCAATGCGACAGCTTGAAAGTGCGGCAGTGTCAGGCTTACGCGACGCGTTCGTCCGATTTTGCGGAGCGCCTCGTCGGTGGCGCCCGACATCGATCCATCAATAGAACGAAGAATATGGGGCAATTCGCAGAAAAGCTCGATCGGCAAAGGCTCGCCTTCGGCAGTACCCGCCTGCCTGATCGCAGCGTTGTCTTCCGCGGCGATGATGGCGAATGGTGAATGGAACAGAGGCGTGCTTGAGACCCAGTCGGAGACCTCCAGCGGACGCTCGAGCGCTACGTCGATTTCATCCTCCTGGAGCAGCCGCGAAACGTCGCCGCGCGCGCTATCGAGAAACCTTAACGACACGCGCGGCGCGGCGCCGGCGATGCGTGCCGCCAGGGTTGGCATCAGCAGCATGGAAAAGAAATCGGCACCCATGAACGTGAAGGTTCGCTCCAGCTCCGCCGGATCGAACGCCTTCGCCGAATGGAAGACGCGTTCGATTTCGCGAAGGGCCACGCGCAACGGCTCGGCCAAGCTCTCGGCGCGCGGCGTCGGCATCATGTCATTGCCCCGCCGAACGAACAGCTGATCGTTGAGGAGATGCCGCAAGCGATTGAGCGCGGCACTGACGGCAGGCTGGCTGAGGCCGATCTGCTCGCCGGCGCGCGTAACGCTTCTTTCCCGCAGAAGGGCGTCGAACACCCTGACGAGATTGAGGTCGAGCGCATTCAAATTCATCGCATCAATTCGCCCCATATGATCATTCGATTTCCGCTGTGGGCATGTCCTTGGTTAGGTGGTCATCGGCACAGCAACAGAAGGATCAGACAGCATGACAATGACCGCCCGGACGATCACAGGCAAGGAGCTCTTCTGGTTCAACAACACGCTCGTCGCGATCCACGTCTCGGCGGCCGCAGGAGAAGACGGCATCTGCGTCGTCGAGCATCGCATGCCCTATGGCGACTCTCCGCCACTGCATGTGCATCGCAGGGAAGACGAAGTTTTTCACGTCCTGGACGGGAGATTACGCTTTGAAATCGACGGCCACGAACGCATTGCAGACGCCGGCGAAACCGTCATTGCGCCGAAAGGCCTACCGCACACTTACCGGGTCGAATCTCCAAAAGGTGCGCGAACCCTAACCATCACGCGCGGCTCCGACTTCGAGACGATGCTGCGTCAAGCGAGCCGTCCCGCCGAACAGCCAGAGCTGCCGCCGCAGATGGAACCGACACCGGAAATCATCGCGGTGCTGGTACAGCTCTGCGCAGAGAACGGCATCGACATTGTGGGGCCGCCGCTAGCCTGATTGGCCGTTCAGGACATTCGAGGCAAGCCGACACGCGCCTCCGCCTTTTTCCTTACGTGAGAAGGCGGAGGCGCACCTTCAACCGATTTGCATCATTGCCGCCCGCAATCTCCGCTTGAAGCCGTTTGTGCAACGCGATACGCCGTTGCCGACTTCGACAAGGAGAGACCCGTGACCGCTGCAGAGACCAGAACCGAAACCGACACGTTCGGCCCGATCGAAGTCGCCGCCGACCGTTATTGGGGCGCGCAGGCGCAGCGTTCTCTCGGCAACTTCAAGATAGGCTGGGAAAAGCAGCCGGCGTCGATCGTGCGCGCGCTGGGTATCGTCAAGCGGGCGGCGGCCGAGGCCAATATGGAGCTGAAGCGGCTTGATCCTTCGATCGGCAAGACGATTGTCGAGGCGGCGCAAGAGGTCATAGACGGCAAGCTCAACGACCATTTTCCGCTGGTGGTCTGGCAGACCGGCTCGGGCACGCAGTCCAACATGAACGCCAATGAGGTGATCTCCAACCGGGCGATCGAGATGCTGGGCGGCGTCATGGGCTCGAAGAAGCCGGTGCATCCCAACGACCACGTCAATATGAGCCAGTCGTCGAACGACACCTATCCGACGGCCATGCACATCGCCTGCGCCGAGCGCATCGTGCACGATTTGCTGCCGGCCCTGAAACATCTGCACAAGGCACTTGAAGCCAAGAGCAAGGCCTTCGCGCACATCATCAAGATCGGCCGCACGCACACGCAGGATGCCACCCCCCTCACGCTTGGCCAGGAATTTTCGGGCTATGCCGCGCAGGTCGCCTCTTCGATCAAACGCATCGAGCTGACGCTGCCCGGGCTGCAGGAACTGGCGCAGGGCGGCACCGCCGTCGGCACCGGCCTCAACGCGCCCGTCGGCTTTGCCGAAAAGGTAGCGGATCGCATCGCCGCCATCACCGGCATCGCCTTCGTCACCGCGCCGAACAAGTTCGAGGCGCTGGCGGCCCATGATTCCATGGTGTTCTCGCACGGCGCCATCAACGCGGCGGCGGCTGCGCTGTTCAAGATCGCCAACGACATCCGCTTCCTCGGTTCCGGCCCGCGTTCGGGCCTCGGCGAACTGTCGCTGCCGGAAAACGAACCGGGCTCGTCGATCATGCCGGGCAAGGTCAATCCGACCCAGTGCGAGGCGCTGACGCAGGTCTGCGTTCAGGTGTTCGGAAACAATGCGGCCCTCACCTTCGCCGGCAGCCAGGGCCATTTCGAGCTCAATGTCTACAACCCGCTGATGGCCTACAACTTTCTCCAGTCGGTGCAGCTGCTCTCCGACGCTTCGGTCTCCTTCACCGACAATTGCGTCGTCGGCATCGAGGCGCGTGAAGACAACATCAAGGCGGCACTCGACCGCTCGCTGATGCTGGTGACGGCGCTGGCGCCGACCATCGGCTACGACAATGCGGCAAAGATCGCCAAGACCGCGCACAAGAAGGGCACCACGCTGCGCGAGGAAGCGCTCGCCACCGGGCTCGTCAGTGAAGCCGAATATGACCGGCTGGTGCGGCCGGAGGACATGACGCATCCGGGGTAGGACATTTCGCGAGGGGAGAATTTACCCCTGTCGCACCCTGACCCGAGGCGAATTTTGCGCAGGTCGTCCGATCACGGAAATGTAAGCGCTGTGAACAATGTGTCGCCAGTCTGGCGGCTTTGGTGAACAGTCCGCGTGCTCTATCTCACCGGTATCAACCCCTTCCCGGAGAGAGTCACTATGTCCACCAACACTTCAGTCGCCGGTTCCAGCGCATCCAATGCCTCGACCACCATCCTCCTCGGCCGCGTCCTGCTTGCGGTCATCTTCCTGCTTTCAGGTTTCGGCAAGCTCACCGCCATCGCCGGCACGGCCGGCTATTTCGGCAGCCTCGGCCTGCCCTTGCCGACCGTAACGGCTATCATCGTCGGCTTGATCGAGCTTCTCGGTGGTCTCGCCATCCTCGTCGGCTTCCAGACCCGGGCCGCGGCCTGGGTGCTCGCTGTCTTCACCGTCGCCACCGGCTTGGTTGCCCACACCGGCTGGGCCGACCAGATGCAGATGATCCAGTTTCTCAAGAACCTCGCCATCACTGGCGGCTTCCTGCTGCTGGCTTCCTCGGGTGCCGGTGCCTACTCCATCGACGCCAAGCGCGGCTGAGCCAAGCCTGGCGATAGCTCAACAAAAAAAGCGGCGCGGAATTTTTCCGCGCCGCTTTTTCGTTGTCGGTGCAGACGTCTCAGCCGGTTGATTCCTGCTATGATCACGGCTTGGAATGGCCCTAATCGCCCGGCTCGACCGACAACGGAGGTGAACATGCCCCGCAACGCGCTGCTTCTGCTTTCCCGGCTGCTGCTCGCCGCCCTGTTCGTGCCCTCCGGTTTTCACGCGCTGAGCGACATTGCCGGCACGACAGGCTATTTCGCCGGCCTCGGCCTGCCGCTGCCGACGCTGGCCGCCTGGGGCACGGGACTGTTCGAACTCATCGCCGGATTGCTCATCCTGGTCGGCTTCCAGACCCGGATTGCGGCGCTGCTGCTCGCCGCCTTCTGCATTGCCGCCGGTTTCATCGGCCATTACGGCCAGGGTGGCGGCGACGCGATGCTCGCCTTCCTGCACCAGCAGATGCTGATGAAGGACATCGCCACCTCAGGCGGCTTCCTGGCGCTTGCCATGGCCGGCGCCGGGGTATGGTCGATCGACGGGCGTGGCGCGGTTTGATTATCTTTGCTTAGACGCGCCCGAGTTGGTCGACCCCCACTCCGTCTCGGCTTCGCCGAGCCACCTCTCCCCCGATCAGCGGGGTAGAGGAAGGGCGCGAACTGATTCTAGCCAACGCTCCTCACGCTAGGCTCCCTTCCTTTCCCTCCGGAGGCAGGACTGTCCGGGGAAAGTTATTCATATATGAAGGCCATCTGATTGAGGCAGGATCGGTCTCTTGGTCGGTTCGGATTGACC